>NZ_JBDPMC010000013.1:0-116749 GCF_039871625.1 Micromonospora sp. B11E3
GGTGGGGGGTGGGGGTATACGGGGTGGGTCAGGGCTGGGCGTTCAGGCGGGCCAGGATGAGCTCGCGGACGGTCTTGGCGTCGGCCTGGCCGCGGGTGGTCTTCATGACCGCGCCGACCAGCGCGCCGGCCGCCGCGACCTTGCCGCTGCGGATCTTCTCGGCGATGTCCGGGTTGGCGGCGATCGCCTCGTCCACGGCGGCGGTGAGCGCCCCGGTGTCGGAGACGACCTCCAGACCCCGGTTGGTCATGATCTCGGTCGGCGAACCCTCGCCGGCCACCACGCCCTCCAGGACCGTACGGGCCAGCTTGTCGTTGAGCTTGCCGGCGTCGACCAGGCCCTGCAGCTCGGCGACCTGGGTCGGGGTGGCCCCGACGTCGGACAGCTCCACGCCCGTCTCGTTGGCCCGGCGGGACAGCTCGCCCAGCCACCACTTGCGGGCGGCGGCCGGGGTGGCCCCGGCGGCCACGGTGGCCTCGATCAGCTCGACCGCGCCGGCGTTGAGCACCGACTGCATGTCCGCCTCGGACAGGCCCCACTGCTCCTGGAGCCGGCGGCGGTGCACCCGGGGCAGCTCCGGCAGGGCGGCCTTCAGCTCGGCCACCCAGGCCGGGTCCGGCGCGAGCGGCACCAGGTCCGGCTCCGGGAAGTACCGGTAGTCGGTCGCGGTCTCCTTCGACCGGCCCGGGGTGGTGTCGCCGGTGTCCTCGTGGAAGTGCCGGGTCTCCTGGGTGATCTTCCCGCCCGCGTCGAGGACCGACGCCTGGCGCAGCATCTCCGAGCGGACGGCCCGCTCCACCGAGCGCAGCGAGTTCACGTTCTTGGTCTCGGTGCGGGTGCCCCACTCCTCGCCCGGCCGGTTGAGGGAGGTGTTCACGTCGCAGCGCAGCGAGCCCTCCTCCATCCGGACGTCGGAGACGCCCAGCGAGCGGATCACGTCGCGCAGCTCGGTGACGTACGCCCGGGCCACCTCGGGGGCCAGCGCGCCGGTGCCGGGCACCGGCTTCGTGACGATCTCCACGAGCGGGATGCCGGCCCGGTTGTAGTCGACCAGCGACTCCGTCGCGCCGTGGATGCGGCCGGTGGCGCCGCCGACGTGCAGCGTCTTGCCGGTGTCCTCCTCCAGGTGCACCCGCTCGATGCCGATGCGAACCAGCTCGCCGTTCACCTCGACGTCCAGGTACCCGTCGACGCAGAGCGGCTCGTCGTACTGGCTGATCTGGTAGTTCTTCGGCATGTCGGGGTAGAAGTAGTTCTTCCGGGCGAACCGGCACCACGTGGCGATCGAGCAGTTCAGCGCCAGGCCGATCCGGATCGTCGCCTCGATCGCCGCCTTGTTGGCGACCGGCAGCGAGCCGGGCAGGCCCAGGCAGACCGGGCAGACCCGGGTGTTCGGCTCGCCGCCGAAGTCCGTCGGGCAGCCGCAGAACATCTTGGTGTTCGTGCCCAGCTCGACGTGGGTCTCCAGGCCGATCACCGGTTCGTAGCGCGCGACGACGTCGTCGTACGCGGGCAAGGTCGTCGTCATCGGTGCTCCTGCCTCACAGTGCCGGTGGGGTGAACGTGCCGACCGCGGACTCCAGCGCGGCGGCGACCCGGTACATCCGGTCGTCCGCCATCGTCGGGGCCATCACCTGCAGGCCGACCGGCAGGCCGTCGGAGAGCCCGCACGGCACCGAGATGCCGGGGCCGCCGTACAGGTTGGTCGGGATGGTGAACAGGTCGGCCAGGTACATCTGGTACGGGTCGGAGGTGCGCGCGCCGAGCGGGAACGCCACGAACGGCGTGGTCGGCGAGATCAGCGCGTCGACCCGCTCGAACGCGGCGGTGAAGTCCCGGGTGATCAGCGTCCGGACCTTCTGCGCCTGCCCGTAGTAGGCGTCGTAGTAGCCCGAGGAGAGGGCGTACGTGCCGATCATGATCCGCCGCTTGACCTCGGGGCCGAAGCCGGCGTCCCGGGTCAGCGACATGACCTCCTCCAGCGACCGGTTGCCGTCGTCGCCCGCGCGCAGCCCGAACCGGACCCCGTCGAACCGGGCCAGGTTGGACGAGCACTCGCTCGGCGCGATCAGGTAGTACGCCGGCAGGGCGTAGGTGAAGTGCGGGCAGGAGACCTCGACGATCTCCGCGCCGAGCTTGGCCAGCGCGTCGACGGACTCACGGAACGCGGCCATCACGCCCGGCTCGGCGCCCTCGCCGGTGAACTCGGCGACCACGCCGAGCCGCACGCCGGTCAGGTCTCCGGTCGCGCCCAGCTTCACGGCGGCGACCACGTCGGGCACCGGCGCCGGGATGGAGGTGGAGTCGCGCGGGTCGTGGCCGCCGATCACCGCGTGCAGCAGGGCCGCGTCCAGCACCGTACGCGCGCACGGGCCCGGAGTGTCCAGCGAGGAGGAGAACGCCACCAGGCCGTACCGGGAGGTGCCGCCGTACGTGGGCTTCGCGCCGACCGTGCCGGTGACCGCGCCGGGCTGACGGATCGAGCCGCCGGTGTCCGAGCCGATCGCCAGCGGCGCCTCGTACGCGGCGAGCGCCGCGGAGCTGCCGCCGCCGGAGCCGCCCGGGATGCGGGTCAGGTCCCACGGGTTGCGGGTCGGCCCGTACGCCGAGTACTCCGTCGAGGAGCCCATGGCGAACTCGTCCATGTTCGTCTTGCCGAGCATCACCGTGCCGGCCGCGCGCAGCCGCTGCACGATCGTCGAGTCGTACGGCGGACGCCAGCCCTCCAGGATCTTCGACCCGACGGTGGTCGGCACGCCCTTGGTGGTGAGCACGTCCTTCACCGCGACCGGCACGCCGGCCAGCGGGCCCAGCTCCTCACCGGCGGCCCGCCGCTCGTCGACGGCGCGGGCGGCGGCGAGCGCACCCTCCGTGTCGACGTGCAGGAACGCGTGCACCCGGTCGTCGACGGCGGCGATCCGGTCCAGGTGGGCCCGGGTCACCTCGACGGCCGAGGTCTCCCCGCTGGCGACCAGCCCGGCGATCTCCGCCGCGGTCATCTTGATCAGGTCACTCACGCCGCCGCCTCGCTTCGCTCGCCGGCGCCGTGAGCGCCGGACGCACTGTGCCCGATGATTCGCTCGCTCCGCTCGCTCACGCCGCCGCCTCGCTTCGCTCCCCGGCGCCGTGAGCGCCGGACGCACCGTGCCCGATGATTCGCTCGCTGCGCTCGCTCATGACGCCACATCCTCGTCCAGGATCCGCGGGACGCGGAACCGCTGCTCCTCCACGTCGGGCGCGCCCGACAGGGCCTCCTGCGGGGTCAGGCCCGGCACCACCACATCCTCGCGCAACACGTTCGTCAGCGGTACGGAGTGCGAGGTCGGCGGGATGTCCGTCGCGGCGACCCCGCCGACCTGGGCGACCGACTGGAGGATCACGTCGAGCTGGCCGGCGAAGACGTCCAACTCCTCCTCGGTGACGGCGAGCCGCGACAGTCGCGCCAGGTGCGCGACCTCCTCGCGGGAGATGGCGGCCATCAGTGCCCCCTTCGTGGCTGTCCTGCTTGGTCTGGCGGTGGGCCCGCCGCGCGCCCGGCCGGCGGCGCCGACGATGACGCGCGGTGACTGGAGCGAGTCTATTGTCCAGCACCCGCCCGGCGTCCCCGACTCCCCCTCCGTCACCGGCGGCCCGCCCGGACTTGGTGTCGCTGGTGGGCGGGACGGTCCCGCCCGGGCCGCGCCGCCGGGCCAACGCGGGCGTGCAGCCGGAGTAGCGCGGGCGTCCAGCCGCGCTACCGCGGGCGCACCGGCCGGTACCGGGACAGCCAGGTCTCCAGCTCCGCGGCCGGCATGGGCCGCGCGTAGAACCAGCCCTGCGCCAGGTCGCAGCCGGCGGCGTGCAGCAGCCGCCAGGTCCGCTCGTCCTCCACGCCCTCGGCGACGACCCGCAGCCCGAGCGCCCCGGCCAGCTCGATCACCGAGCGGACGATCGCCGCGTCGTCGGCGTCGTCGGCCATCCCGAGCACGAACGACCGGTCGACCTTCACCTCGGACAGCGGCAGCCGGCGCAGGTGCTGCATCGACGAGTACCCGGTGCCGAAGTCGTCCAGCGCGATGGCCACCCCGATGGAGTGCAGCCGGGAGATGGTGGCCAGCACCCGGCGGGGGTCGGCCATCAGCGCGCCCTCGGTGATCTCCAGTTGCAGCCGGTCCGGCGGGACGCCGTACCGGGCGAGCCGGTCGGCGATCTGGTCGGCGATCTCGCCGGTGTGCAGGTCCCGGACGCTGACGTTGACCGCCGCCCGCAGGCTGCTCCCGGCGGCGGACCACTTGGCCAACTGCTCCATCACGTCGTCGACCACCCGGCGGGTGAGCAGCCGCATCACGGCGCTCTGCTCGGCGACCCGGATCAACTCCTCGGGGTCGACCATGCCGCGGCGGGGGTGCCGCCACCGCAGCAGCGCCTCCACGCCGACCACCTCGCCCGTGGCGATGGCGACCTGCGGCTGGTAGTACATCGTGATCTCACCGGGGTCGCCCAGCTCGTCCGGCTGCCGGGCCGGCACCCCGCCGGTCGCCCTGCCGGGCACGGACCCCGCCGACCGCCCGCTCTCGCCGCCGACCGCCTGCGCGGTCCGGCCGCCCGACCCGGTCCCGGGCCGCCGCGCCGCCCCGCCGCCCGACCCGGCCCCGGCCCGGTCCGCCAGGCCGGCGCCGGCCGCCTGCGCCGCCCCGCCGCAGGACCTGCTGCCGGCACCCGCCCCCATGCCGGCGCCGGCCCCGGGGGCCGCGGCGCGACGGCGGATCGGGTCGGCGCCGGTGACGATGCGGTTGATCAACTCGTCCGGGTGGGCCGGCTCCGGCCGCCGGTGCCGCCGCGCCCGCCAGCGTCCCGGCGAGCCCGAACCGGTCGCCGGGAGCAGGGCGGCGGGTCCGGCGGACAGCGCGGCCCCGTCCCCGGCGGGCAGGGCCGCGACGCCGTCCCCGGCGGGCAGGGCCACGACGCCGTCCCCGGCGGGCAGGGCCACGACGCCGTCCCCGGCGGGCAGGGCCACGACGCCGTCCCCGGCGGGCAGGGTCCGCCCGTCCCCCGGGAGGGCGACGCCGTCCCCGGCCCGCAGCGCGGCGCCGTCCCCGCCGCGCGCCCCGACCCGCTTCCGGCCGAGCCGGTCCGCCGCGCCCGCCGGTTCGGCCGGCCCGGATTCGAGTACGCGCCGCAGGTCGGCCAGCAGCCCGAGCCGCTCGGCGGAGTTGTGGTCGGACTCGGCGGCGTACACGGCCACGGTGTCGTTGCGGTGCTTGGCGTCGTACATCGCGACGTCGGCGTGACGCATCAGGGTGGCGAAGTCCTCCCCGTGGTCGGGGAAGATCGCGATGCCGATGGAGCCGCCGACGTCCAGCGGCAGCCCGTCCAGCGACACCGGCTCGGCCAGCGCGCGGGCCAGCCGCTCGGCGGTCTCCCGGGCGTCCTCCACCCCGGTCAGCCGGGTGCTGACGATCGCGAACTCGTCGCCGCCCAGCCGGGCCAGCAGGTCGCCCTCCCCCACCGCCCCGGCGAGCCGGGCGCTGACCTCGACGAGCAACCGGTCGCCCACGGCGTGGCCGAGCGCGTCGTTGACGTTCTTGAACCGGTCCAGGTCGATCAGCAGCAGCGCCAGATGGGCGTCGGAGGCGCCCTTGGCCGCTCGCTCGGCGTGCAGGTGGACCTGCTCGGCGACCTCGGCGAGCAGCGCCTTGCGGTTGGGCAGGCCGGTGAGCGGGTCGAGCGCGGCGAGCTGTTCCTGCTCGGCGGAGAGCCGGGTCATCCGGTACACCGCGAACAGCGGCACCAGCACCAGCGGGATCAGCGCGGCGCTGGCCCGGGCGGCCGCCACCAGCACCGGGGCCAGCAACAGCAGCGACCCGGTGGAGAGCAGCTCGTACCCCAGACCGAGGCGGAGGGTCGGCCACCAGCGGTCCCCGAACCGCAGCCGGATCGCGGTGTTGACCAGGCCGTAGTTGGCGACGAACCAGGCCGCCGTCGCCCCGATCACCGTCACCGCGTCGCTCGAGCTCAACGGCCCGCCCCGGAAGATGACGCCCGGGCCGAGCTCGGTGACCGCCGCCGCCGCGGCGAGGGCGCACGCGTACTGGGCGGCGTTGAAGCCGGTGCGCCAGGCCGCGTACCCCATCCGCCACCCGGAGACCAGTACGGCCACCGCCTGCACGGCCACCGCCGGGCCCAGCCCCCAGCCCAGCAGGATGGCGAAGCTGAAACAGGTGGACGGGAAGACCGCCGAGGACTGCCGTCGACCCGGCGGCACGAACGGGCGCGCGTCGCAGGCCACGGCGAGCGCCGCCATCGTCCAGAACGCCACCGGCAGCTCGGCGAGCTGATCGGGCAGGGCGGCCAGCGGCCCGGCCGACACCGCCAGGGCCAGCGCCGACACGGCGGCGACGAAGCCGAAGAAGGGCGTCACCCGCCCCGGCGGGACGGAGTTTCGCGGATCGGCGGCCTCCATCGCACCTCCCGGGACAGTGGCCACGGCGGGCCGTGCGCCCGACGTGCCCCCATGAAACGCCCTGCGTGACAGTATCCGGACGCGACAGCCACGGATCGGCCGTAGTCGTAATTAACTTGGTATACGCCGTCGGTGCACCGCCGTCACGCGGGGGTGGGCGCATTCGAGGCGCTGGCGCCCAGGAGAGGCAGGCTCTCCCGGGGGCGCCGGCGCCTGCCCCGCGGCGTCAACCTTCGACGCGGGCCACCTCACGGGCCGCGTCCGGGCCCTGGTCGAGCAGCACCCCGAAGCCCTCCTCGTCCAGCACCGGCAGCTTGAGGCTGGCCGCCTTGTCGGCCTTGGAGCCGGGATTCTCGCCCACCACCACGAAGCTGGTCTTCTTGGACACCGAGCCGGTGACCTTGCCGCCCCGGGCCTGGATCGCCTCGGCCGCCTGGTCGCGGGAGAAGCCGGCGAGCGTGCCGGTCACCACGACGGTCACCCCCTCCAGCGGGCGCGGCCCCTCCTCGCCGGCCTCCTCGGTCATCCGAACGCCCGCCTCGGCCCACTTGCGGACCACCTCGTCGTGCCAGTCGACCGCGAACCACTCCTTGAGGCTGGCCGCGATCGTCGGGCCGACCCCGTCGACGGCCGACAGTTCCTCCTCGGTGGCGTTCCTGATCGCATCCATCGAGCGGAAGTGCCGGGCGAGGGCCTGGGCGGCGGTGGGGCCGACGTGCCGGATGGAGAGCCCGACGAGCACCCGCCACAGGTCCCGCTGCTTGGCCACCTTGAGGTTCTCGATCAGCTTGACCGCGTTGCTGCCGAGGCTGCCGTCCTTGTTCACGAAGAACGGCGACCGGGCGAGCTGCTTCTCGTCGAGCTGGAACAGGTCGCCCTCGTCAACGATGACCTCCGCCTCCAGCAGCGCCGCCGCGCCCTTGTAGCCGAGCACCTCGATGTCGAACGCGCCGCGGCCGGCCAGGTGGAAGACCCGCTCGCGCAGCTGGGCCGGGCAGCTGCGGCTGTTGGGGCAGCGGATGTCGACGTCGGCCTCCTTGGCGGGGGCCAGGGGGGTGCCGCAGGCCGGGCAGGAGGTCGGCATGACGAACGGCCGGGCGTCGACGGGCCGCAGGTCGACCACCGGGCCGAGCACCTCGGGGATCACGTCACCGGCCTTGCGGATCACCACCGTGTCGCCGATCAGCACGCCCTTGCGCTCCACCTCACGGGCGTTGTGCAGGGTGGCGAGGGCGACCGTGGAGCCGGCCACCCGGACCGGTTCGAGCACGGCGAACGGGGTGACCCGGCCGGTCCGCCCGACGTTCACGTCGATGTCGAGCAGCTTGGTGTTGACCTCCTCCGGCGGATACTTGAAGGCGATCGCCCAGCGGGGAGCCCGGCTGGTCGAGCCGAGCCGCCCCTGGATGGGGACCGGGTCGACCTTGACCACCACGCCGTCGATCTCGTGCTCGACGTCGTGCCGGTGCTCGGCGTAGTGGGCGATGTACTCGGCGACGCCGGCCAGGTCCGGTACGACGCGCCAGCGGTCGCTGGTCGGCAGGCCCCACGCCCGCAGCGCCGCGTACGACTCGGACTGGGCCGTCGGGGTGAAGCCGCGCCGTGCGCCGATGCCGTGCACCACCAGGCGCAGCGGCCGGGACGCGGTGACCCGGGGATCCTTCTGCCGGAGGCTGCCGGCGGCGGCGTTGCGCGGGTTGGCGAACGGCGCCTTGCCCTGCTCGACCAGGCCGGCGTTGAGGTCGGCGAAGGCGGCGACCGGGAAGTAGACCTCGCCCCGCACCTCCAGCAGCTCCGGCACCTCCGGGAACTCGGTCGACGGGGTCAGCTCCGACGGGACGTCCCGGATGCTGCGGACGTTGGCGGTGACGTCCTCGCCGGTGCGCCCGTCGCCCCGGGTCGCCGCGCGCACGAGCCGGCCCTTCTCGTACGTGAGGTTGATCGCCAGGCCGTCGACCTTGAGCTCGCACAGGTAGGGCACCGGGCCGCCCGCGTCGCGCTCCACCCGCTCGGCCCAGGCCGCCAACTCCTCGTCGGCGAAGGCGTTGTCCAGGGAGAGCATCCGCTCCGCGTGGGTGACGGGGGTGAAGTCCGTGGAGAACGTGCCGCCCACCCGCTGGGTCGGCGAGTCCGGGGTACGCAGGGCCGGATACTCGGCCTCCAGCGCCTCCAGCTCGCGCAGCCTCCGGTCGAACTCCGCGTCCGAGACCGTCGGCGCGTCCAGCACGTAGTAGCGGTACTGGTGTTCCGTCAGCTCCTGGCTGAGCGTCGCGTGCCGCTCCCGTACCTGCGCGGGCGGCTCGGCGCCGGCCGCCGCCTCCTGCGCCGGGGTCACCTGCTGCGGGACGACGCCCTCGCCCACCCCGCCGGCCGGCGCCGGGTCGCTTTCCACCGCGCCGCTCCTCGCCGCCTTGCCGCTCTCGGACACCTCGCCGCTCCCCGACACGCCACTCCCCGACACCTCGCCGCTGCCCGCCATGTGGTGCGACCTCCCGTGATCACGCTACTCCCGCACGGTATCCGCCGGGTGGGACAATCTCCCGCCCACCCGCACCGCGCGCCATCCCGCGCCCCGCCGCGTTGATCAAGAGCTTTGCGTCCGGTCGGCTGACGCAAACCTCTTGATCGACCCGAGCGTGGCCCGCCCCAGGCTCGTGCGGGTGGGTCAGTGGGCGGGCGGAAGGGTGAGGGTGGTGAGGGTGGTCAGGTCCGTGGCGTACTCGATGCGGGTGGACCAGTCGTCGGGCCAGGCGGACATCCCGTGGGCGGCACCGACGAACGCGCCGGCCAGGGCGGCGATGGAGTCGGAGTCGCCGGCCGTCGTGGCGCCCCGGGCCAACGCGCCGACCGGGTCGTCGGCGTGCCGCAGCGCGCAGAGCAGCGCGGTCGCCAGGGCCTCCTCGGCGACCCAGCCCTCGCCGGTGTGCCGGCACGGGTCCCCGCCGTCGTCCGGCCGGCCCAGAGCGGTGGACAGCCGGCCCAGGGCGCGCAGGCACTCGTCCCAGCCGCGGGCGATGAAGTCCTCCGGCGAGTCCACGCCCGGCCGCTGCCAGAGGTCGCCGAGCCAGTCCGCCCGGTAGACCCGGCGCTGCTCCCGGGCCCGCGCCGTCAGCAGCGCCGGCAACTCGTCCAGGGCCGCGCCGTCGAGCAGCACCCGGACCGCGTACGCGGTCAGCTCGCTGGCGGCCAGCCCGGTCGGATGGCCGTGGGTCAGACCCGCCTGGAGCTGGGCGAGCCCGGCCAGGGTGTCCGCGTCGACGGGGAGCAGCCCGACCGGGGTGACCCGCATGTTCGCCCCGCAGCCCTTCGAGCCGGCCACCGTCGCATCCTGCCAGCGCGCCCCCCTGGCCAGTTCGGCGCAGGCGCGCAGGCAGGTCATCCCGGGGGCGCGGTTGTTGTCCGGGCTGACCGCCCAGGCCAGGAACCGCTCGCGCAGCAGCGGCTCGACCGCCTCCGGGGTGAACGCCGGCGCGTCGCGCAGCGCCCAGCCCACCGCGAGCGCCATCTGGGTGTCGTCCGTGACCAGCGCCGGGTCGCCCTCCAGCTGGCGGGGGCCGCCCGGGCCGTACCGGCGGTGGATCTCGGCGACGGTCAGGAACTCGGTCGGCTTGCCCAGCGCGTCACCGTAGGCGAGGCCGAACAGCGAGCCGGAGGCCCGCTGGAGCGAGGAGTCGATCACACCCGCGATCATGCCGGGCGACGGCAACCACCGCCACGCGGCGTGATCGCGCCGGGCGGGGACCCCCGAGGCCACCACCAGCGGCGTGATCGCGCCGGGCGGGACTTCCGAGGCCACCGCGACGCGGCCACCGTCGCGCCGGGCTGGGAGCCGTCAGTCCCAGCAGAGGCAGAACGGGTGACCGGCCGGGTCGGCGTACACCCGGAAGCCCTCCCCCTCGCCCGGCAGCCGCCGCGCGCCGAGGGCCAGCGCCGCCTTCTCGGCGGCCTCGATGTCGTCCACGGTGACGTCGAGGTGGAGCTGCTGCGGCCGCTCCGGGTCGGGCCACGTCGGCGGACGCAGGTCGGGCGCCTTCTGGAAGGCGAGCCGCGGCTGGTGCCCCGGCGGGCCGCCGAGCACCACCCAGTCGTCGCCGTCGGAGTCGCCCTCGATCAGCGGCAGGCCCAGCAGCCCGCCGTAGAACGCCGCGAGGGATCTCGGATCGGGGCAGTCGATGACCGTCGAGCGAAGCTGTCCAATCATGCCCGTCATCCTGCCCGCCCGGTACGACAGGGAACCTCACGCGTCAAGAAGGACCCTTCCCGACGCGGCGAAGCGCCGCACGTCGACGAGCGTCCCTCCTCGCACCTCAGTCCTCGGCGAGTCGCCGCCCGGCGTCCCGGCACGCGGCCAGCACCGCCCGGACGTACTGCGGGGTGGCTCCGGCCAGGCCGCAGGCGGGGGTGACGACGACCTGCTCGGCGAGGCGGGCCCGGGGGAAGCCGAGGCGGTCCCAGAGCTGACGTACCCGGTCGGCGACCTGGGCCGACGTCGGCGCGCGACCGGCCGGCGGCGTCGCCGGCGCGGCGCCGACCACCGCGCGACCGCCCGGCGGCAGCGTCGCCGGCACGGCGCCGACCACCGCGCGACCGCCCGGCGGCAGCGTCGCCGGCACGGCGCCGGCCAGCAACCCGAGGCCTGCGTCGATGGCCTCGCCCAGCGGATCCAGGTCCCTGACCAGCCCCAGGTCCAGCGCCACCCCGACCGCGCCGGCCGAGCGGACCACGTCCAGCGGCACGTCGGGCGCGCAGCAGTGGATCACGGTCGGCACCCCGACCGCCTCGACCACCGTGCGCAGCGCCGCCGCCGCGTCGGGCCGCTCCACCGCCCGGTACGTGCCGAAGCCGCTCTCGGTCGGCACCCGGCCGGCGAGCACCGCCGGCAGGGACGGCTCGTCGAGCTGGAGCAGCACCGAGGCGCGGGGCACCCGACGGCTGACCGCGGCGACGTACGCGCGCAGCCCCTCGGCGAGGGAGGCGGTGAGGTCCCGGACGGCGCCCGGGTCGCGCAGCATCCGGCCGCCGATGGGCCGGTCGACCGCGGCGGCCAGGGTGAACGGGCCGCCGGCCTGCACCTTGAGCGTCCCGGCGTACTCCTCGGCCTGTTCGGCGAGCTGGTCGAGGTCGCGTTCCATCAGGTCCCGCGCCCGGCGTAGGTCGCGCCCCGGACGCGGGGCGACCCGCCAGCGGGCCGCGTACAGCTCCACGGGCAGCTCGACCAGCAGGCCGGCGGTGCGCCCGACGAGGTCGGCGCCGGGGCCGCGCGCCGGCAGTTCGGGCAGGTGGGGCAGCGCGGGAAGCTCCCCGAGGACCACCCGCAGCGCCTCGGCGACGTCGGTGCCGGGCAGGGAGCCGATGCCTGTCGCCGCGCCGGCGGGCCAGGGCCAGGGCTGATCAGTCACGGCCGAAGGGTACCCAACGCCCGGGCCGGGAGGGCGTCAGGCGGCGATGGTGGCGGAGCCGAGGACCACGTCGCCGGCCGGGTCCGGCCGGTACGCGACGATCGCCTGGCCGGCGGCGACGCCGCGGACGGGGCGGCGCAGCTCGGCGCGCAGCCCGTCGCCGTCCAGCGACACCGTCGCCGGCACCACGTCGCCGTGCGCGCGCAGCTGCACCTCGCAGTCGACCGGCCCGGCCGGCGGCTCGCACCCGGTCCACACCGGGCGCTCGGCGCGTACCGTGCGGACCTCCAGCGCCTCCGCCGGCCCCACCGTCACGGTGTTGGTCTTCGGGGTGATCGAGAGCACGTAGCGCGGGCGGCCGTCGGGGGCGGGGCGGTCCAGGTGCAGGCCGCGCCGCTGCCCCACCGTGTACGCGTACGCGCCGGTGTGGCTGCCCACCACCGCGCCGGTCAGCGCGTCCACGACGTCGCCCGGCGCCTCGCCCAGCCGCTGGGCGAGGAAGCCGCGGGTGTCGCCGTCGGCGATGAAGCAGATGTCGTGCGAGTCGGGCTTGTCGGCCACGGCGAGCCCGCGCCGGGCCGCCTCCTCGCGGACCTGCGCCTTCGTCGAGTCGCCGAGCAGGAAGATCGACCGGTCGAGCTGCGCTCGGGTCAGCACCGCCAGCACGTACGACTGGTCCTTGGCCAGGTCGACGCTGCGGCGCAGCAGGCCGTCCGGGCCGAGCCGGGCGTGGTGGCCGGTGACCACGGCGTCGAAGCCGAGGGCCACGGCCCGGTCCAGCACCGCCGCGAACTTGATCTTTTCGTTGCAGCGCAGGCAGGGATTCGGGGTACGCCCCGCGGCGTACTCGGCGACGAAGTCGTCGACGACGTCGGCGTGGAACCGGTCGGCCATGTCCCAGACGTAGAAGGGGATGCCGATGACGTCGGCCGCCCGCCGGGCGTCCCTGGAGTCCTCCAGGGTGCAGCATCCGCGCGCTCCCGTGCGGTACGTCTGCGGGTTGCGGGCCAGCGCCAGGTGCACCCCGGTCACGTCGTGCCCGGCCTCCACCGCCCGCGCCGCCGCCACGGCGGAGTCCACCCCGCCCGACATCGCCGCCAACACCCTCACCGCGCCACGCTCCCTTCCCCTCGGAAGCCTATCGCCCGCCCCCAGGGTCACCGCGATCTTGCAGTTGCGGCCCCAACTAAATGGACAAAAGCCGCGAAAGAGGGGCCAGAAATGCAAGATCGCGGGGAACGGGCGGGTGGGCGAAGGGTCAGCGGGGGGTGCGCAGGGCGGCGGCGCGGCGGGCGCGGTCCACCGCCGCCGGGAGGGCGGCGATCAGGGCGTCCACGTCCTCCTGGCTGCTGGTGTGGCCGAGGGTGAAGCGCAGCGAGGAACGGGCCCGGTCGTCGTCGGCGCCCATCGCGATCAGCACGTGCGACGGCTGGGCCACCCCGGCCGAGCAGGCCGAGCCGGTCGAGCAGGCGATTCCCTGGGCGTCCAGCAGGAGCAGCAGGGCGTCCCCCTCGCAGCCGGGGAACGAGAAGTGCGCGTTGCCGGGCAGGCGGTCGGTCGGGGCGCCGTTGAAGACCACCTCGGGTACGGCGTGCCGCACCCGCTCCACCAGGTCGTCGCGGAGGGCGGCCACCCGCGCCGCGTACTCCTGCTGGCCCTTCACGGCGGTCTCCACGGCGACGGCGAAGGCGACGATGCCGGCGGTGTCCAGCGTGCCGGAGCGGACGTCGCGCTCCTGGCCACCCCCGTGCAGCAGCGGGGTGGCCGCGACGTCCCGGGCGAGCAGCAGGGCGCCGACGCCGGTCGGACCGCCCAGCTTGTGCCCGGTGACGGTGAGCGCGGCGACGCCGCTGGCGGCGAAGTCGACCGGCACCTGACCGACCGCCTGGATCGCGTCGGTGTGGAACGGCACCCCGTGCTCGGCGGCGACGGCGGCCAGCGCGGCGACC
This sequence comes from Micromonospora sp. B11E3, assembly GCF_039871625.1. Lineage (NCBI taxonomy): Bacteria > Bacillati > Actinomycetota > Actinomycetes > Micromonosporales > Micromonosporaceae > Micromonospora > Micromonospora sp. B11E3. Next base: position 13,791 of record NZ_JBDPMC010000013.1, read on the forward strand.
GGCTGGAGCGTGCCCACCTCGTTGTTGGCCCACATCGCGGTGACCACGGCGACCCGCTCGCCGTGCTCGGCCAGCTCGGCGCGCAGCGCGTCCGGGTCGAGCCGACCGGTCTGGTCCACCGGCAGCCAGCCCACCTCGGCCCCCTCGTGGTCGGCCAGCCAGTCCACCGCGTCGAGGACGGCGTGGTGCTCCACCGCGCTGGAGACCACCCGGCGCCGGTCGGCGGACCCCGCCCGACGGGCCCAGAAGATGCCCTTCACCGCCAGGTTGTCGCTCTCCGTACCGCCGCCGGTGAAGATCACCTCGGACGGGCGGGCGCCCAGCGCGGCCGCGATCCGCTCGCGGGACTCCTCCACCCGGCGGCGGGCGCGCCGGCCGGCCGCGTGCAGTGACGACGCGTTGCCGACCTCGCGGGCGGTGGCCACGTACGCCTCGAGTGCCTCGTCCAGCATCGGGGTCGTCGCGGCGTGATCCAGGTATGCCATCACCGCCCAGCGTACTGACCTGGGTCCCGCGAGCCGGACGCCGGAGGGTGTCACAAGGGCCGCTGCTCCACCGGAGCGGCTGTTGACAAGGGGCCCCTCCTTGCCGGGCCCGGGGTAGTACCGTGCGAGGAGCTGATCGGCGGGCCGGCTCAGCTCCCCGGCCCGCCGATCAGTCCCGCTCGGCGCCGATCATTCCGCTCGGCGCCGACCAGCCCCGCTCAACCCGGACCAGCCCGCCTGGCGCGGACCAGCCCCGGTCAACGCGGAGGCCGCCGCCCGCGGAGCGGGCGGCGGCCTCCGGTGGACCCGGCGTGGGGTCAGCGGCGCTTGCGGATCTCCTCGGCGGCCTGGGGGACGACCTTGAACAGGTCACCGACCACGCCGAAGTCGGCGAGCTCGAAGATCGGCGCTTCGGCGTCCTTGTTCACCGCGACGATGGTCTTCGAGGTCTGCATGCCGGCCCGGTGCTGGATCGCGCCGGAGATGCCCAACGCGACGTACAGCTGCGGGGAGACCGTCTTGCCGGTCTGGCCCACCTGGAACTGGTGCGGGTAGAACCCGGAGTCCACGGCCGCGCGGGACGCGCCGACGGCGCCGCCGAGCAGGTCGGCCAGCTCCTCGACCAGCTTGAAGTTGTCGGCGTTGCCGACGCCCCGGCCGCCGGAGACGACCACGGACGCCTCGGTGAGCTCCGGGCGGGTGCCCTTCTGCTCGGCGACCCGGTCGACGACCCGGGCCAGCTTGTCGCCCTCGGCCACCGACACGGTCAACTGCTCGACGACCGGGGTGGCCGCGGCCGGGACCGGGGTCACCGAGTTCGGCCGGACCGTGACCAGCGGCAGACCCTTGGTGACCTTGGACTTGACGATGGTCGAGCCGGCGAACGCCACCTGGGTCGCGGTGCCGTCGGCGGCCAGGGCCACCACGTCGGTCAGGATGCCGTTGTCCAGCTTGACCGCCAGCCGCGCGGCGATCTCCTTGCCCTCCTGGACGGACGCGAGCAGCACGGCGGCCGGCTGCACCCGCCGCACCAGGTCGGCGAGCACGGTGGCCTTCGGGGCCACCAGGTAGCCGTCGATCTCCTCACTCTCGGCCGCGTAGACCTTCTCCGCGCCGTACTCGCCCAACCTGCCGGTCAGCGCCTCGGCGGCGCCGGGACCGCCGAGCACGACCGCGGCGGGCGTGCCCAGCTCGCGGGCGAGGGTGAGCATCTCCAGGGTGACCTTCTTGACGCCGAACTCCCGGGTGGCGTCGACGACGACGAGAACCTCAGCCATGTCCAGACCCCTCACACGAACTTCTCGGTGGCGAGGAACTCGACCAGCTTCGCGCCGCCGTCGCCCTCATCGGTGACCTTCGCCCCGCCGGAGCGCGGCGGCCGCTTGCTGTGCTCCAGCACCGCGCTGGTCGCGCCGTCGAAGCCGACCTCCGTCGGGGCGATGCCCAGATCGGCCAGCGACAGCGTCTGGACCGGCTTCTTCTTCGCGGCCATGATGCCCTTGAACGACGGGTACCGCGGCTCGTTGATGGTGTCCCACACCGAGACCACCGCCGGGGTGGAGGCGGTGACGACCTCGTAGCCCTCCTCCGTCTGCCGCTCCACCGTCAGGGTCGAGCCGTCCACGGTCAGCTTCCGCGCCCCGGTCAACGCCGCGACGCCGAGCCGCTCGGCGATCATGTGCGGCATCACCTGCACCCGACCGTCGGTGGACTCCGCCCCGCAGATCACCAGGTCCGCGCCCAGCTGGCCGAGGGCGGCGGCGAGCACCTTCGAGGTGGCCACCGCGCAGGAGCCGTGCAGGGCGTCGTCCACCACGTGCACTGCCTTGTCGGGCCCCATGGACAGCGCCTTACGGATCGACTCGGTCGCCTTGTCCGGACCCATGGTCAGGACGGTGACCTCACCCCCGTGCGCCTCCTTGATCTTCAACGCCTCCTCGATGGCGTACTCGTCCATCTCGTTGATCACGTTGTTCGCCGAACCGCGGTCGACGGTGTTGTCGTCAGAACGCAGGTTGCGGTCCGCGCCCGAATCAGGCACCTGCTTGACGAGTACGACGATGTTCATCGCGCTTCGACGACCCTCCTGGTTGGTGGTGCGATTTCTCGCCCGGTCACGGCCGCAGCCTCCCGCGTGACTTAACGATCGGTCAACCGCGGGCTGTGTGCGGTTGCCCACGGACGCAATGTTACCCGCAAGTAGCTTTCGGCTCCCGGGGCCTCAGAGTGACACAGCTCACCACTGTCGGCGACGTCGGGGCAGGCCGGGAGGCGGCGCCGGCAGCGGGCCTGGAGGCGGCGCAGGCGGCAGGCCCGGAGGCGGCGCCGGCAGCGGGCCGGGACGCAGTGCCTCGCGGCAGGCCCGCCTCAGGCCGGCTCGGCCAGCGCGCCCCTGATCCGGTCGACCATCTCCGCCTCGGCCGGCGCCACGCCCCGGTCCGCCCGGGCCACCTGCTCGGCGGCGGCGAGCACCAGCGACCGGTAGCCCGCCACGTCATCCGGCGCCTTCTCCCGCAGGATCTCCACCGCCCGGCGCAGCGCCGGCAGCACCACCGACTCGATCTCCAGCGTCGAGTCCCGCGGCAGCTTCGGCAGCGGACCGACGGTGAGGGCCTCCATCACCGGGCCGCTCGCCTCCGACATCACCCCGGACGCCGCGAAGCTCTCCCGGATCAGGGCGAACACGCCGGGGTCGGCGTTCGAGACCAGGAAGACCGCGCCGAACGCGCCCGTCTTCAGGGTGAGCCGCTCCTCGTCCGTCAGCCACTGCTCCATGGTCACGGAGTGTAGATGTACGGCGTGGTCGTGGTGACCGCTACGAGCCCCAGCCGCTCCAGGATCGGCCGACTGTCCGGCGAGCAGTCCACCTGGATCAGCGTCTTCCCGCGCTGCTGCGCCAGCCGCGCCCGGTACGCCACCAGCGCCCGGTAGATGCCCCGGCCACGCCACTCGGTCAGCGTCGAACCGCCCCAGAGCGTGGCGAAGCCGGTGCCCCTGACGTACCGGACCCAGCCGGCGCTGACCACCGTGTCCCCCGCCTCGGCCACCACCACCGTGATGGACTGCGGGTCGGCCGCGATCTCCTTCGCCAGCCCGGTCACCAGGTGGCTCCGGTCCTCCTGCCAGACCGCCTCCTCCATCGCGGCGATCCGCTCCAGGTCGGCGCGGGCGGCGACCTCACGCAGGCGTACCCCGTCGGGCAGGACCGGGACGGCGGCGGCCAGCGCCGCGACCGGGCCGACCACCACGGTCTCCAGATCCTCGGGGACGAACCCCGCCGCGCGCAGCCGGTCGCCCAGGTCAGCAGGCTCGTCGTGGCCGTTGAGCTTCCACTCCACCGCCTCGCCCCGCGCCCGGAAGAACTCCACCTGCCGGGCGATCAGCTCGTCCAACTCGGCCCCGGCCAGCCCGCCCAGGTCCCGGTACGTGAGGAAGCCCCGATGGTCCAGCCCGAGGACACGCACCAGCGGGCCGTCCCGCTCGACGGTCACCCCGGCCGGCAGCGGGTCGGGGATCTCCGGGCGGATCTGGGCGTCGTACGCGTCCCGCAGCGTGCGGGCGTCAAGATCGGTCATCCCCCCAGGCTAGGCACCGGGCAAAGCGGATAATCGGCGGCGTGTGGGAGGCGATCAGGCGGTGGTTCGACCCGCGGGAGCTGCGGTCGGTGGGCAGCCGGCCCGACTACCGGTTCTCCCTGGCCAACGAGCGCACCTTCCTGGCCTGGCTGCGTACCGGGCTGGCGCTGGTCGGCGGCGGGCTGGCCGCCGCCCAGTTCCTGCCCCCGCTGCCGCTGGCGCACCTGCGCGAGGTGATCGCCGTCGCGCTGCTGCTGCTCGGGGGCGCGGTCGCGGTGCGGGCGGTCGACCACTGGGCCCGGACCGAGCGGGCCATCCGGCTCGGCGAGGAGCTGCCGGCGTCCCGCTTCCCGGCCGTGCTCGCCCTCGCCGTCGGGCTGGGCGCGCTGCTGCTGGTGGTCGCGGTGCTCGCCGGGACGGTCGGCCGCCGGTGACCGGCGACCCGGGGCTGCAACCGGAGCGGACCCGGCTGGCCTGGCGGCGTACGCTGCTCGCGCTCACCGCGGTCACCGTGCTGACCGTGCGGCAGGCGCTGACCGGGGACCTGGCCGGGGCGCTGCTGGCCGGCGCGGCGCTGCTCGGCTGGGCGGCCACGCTGGCGCTGTGCTGGCGGCGGGCCACCGGTTCCGGCCCCGTCCGCACCGCCTCGCGGGCCATGCCGGTGGTCGCCCTGGCCGCGGTCGGCTACGCGGTGCTGGGCGTGCTGCTGGCGTTGCGCGGGGTGTGGTGACCGGCGCCCGTACGCCATGATGGGCGCATGGCCCGCCTGTACGTCCTGCTGTTCCTCGTCCAGATCGTCCTCGCCGTCAGCGCCCTGATCAGCTGCCTGTCGGCGGATGAGGATCGGATCCGGGCGCTGCCCCGGATCGTCTGGGTGCTGGTCATCCTGCTGTTCCCGCTGCTCGGCTCGATCGCGTGGTTCCTGGCCGGGCGGGAGCCCGACCCGGCACGGCCCCGCCCGGCCCGGCCTGCCGGGGGCACCCCGACCGGCGGCGCCCCGGCCGGGCGCGACCGGCGCCGGCCCGTCGCCCCGGACGACGACCCGGAGTTCCTCGAGTCCCTCGCCGAGCGCTCCCGCCAGCAGGACCAGGAGCTGTTCCGCCGCTGGGAGGAGGACCTGCGCCGGCGCGAGGACGACCTGCGCCGCCGGGAGGGCGACCCGCCCCGCGAGGAGGACCGCCCCGAGGTGTGAGCCGGGCGACGGCGCACACCCCGGGGCCACCGCGCCGCGGGCGCCGCGTCAGGCCAGGTTGGACGAGCGCGGGTACGCGTCGGCCGGGTCGGTCAGCACGTTGACCAGGTACGGCACCCCGGAGGCGAACGCCCGCTCCAGGGCGGGTGCGAGATCCGCGGCCTTCTCGACCGTCTCGCCCGCACCGCCGAGCGCCTCGACGACCTTGTCGTAGCGCAGCCCGGGCTGGAGGTCGGCCGCGACGTCGTAGCCGTACATGGCCCGCATCGGGTGCTTCTCCAGGCCCCAGATGCCGTTGTTGCCGACCACGATCACCACCGGCAGCTTCTGCCGGACGAGGGACTCGACGTCCATCAGCGAGAACCCGGCCGCGCCGTCGCCCATCAGCACGCAGATCTGCCGGTCCGGGTGGCTGACCCGGGCCCCCATGGCGTAGCCCATGCCGGTGCCGAGGCAGCCGTACGGGCCGGGGTCGAGCCAGGTGCCCGGCTGCGCCGGCTCCAGGTACTTCCCCGCGTACGACACGAAGTCGCCACCGTCGCCGATGGTGATGGCGTCCGGAGCGAGCACGCGGCGCAGCTCGCCGTAGACCCGGGCCGGGCGGATCGGGTCGGTCTCGGCGGTCATCTCCTCGGCGTCGCGCGCCTTCGCGGCGTCCTCGGCCGTGCGCAGTTGGGCGATCCAGTCGGCGTGGTCGGCCCGGTCGCCGCGGTGGTCGGCGAACGCGGTGAGGATCAGCCGCAGATCGCCGGCCGGGGCGGCGGCCGGCTGGACGTGGGTGGCGCGCTGGCTCGGCGCGTCCACGACGTGCACCACCCGCGCGTCGCCGAAGTCGCCGAACGAGAGCCGGAAGTCCAGCGGGGTGCCGACCACCACGACCACGTCCGCGTTCCGCAGGGCGACCCGACGGGCCTTGGCGAACGCCAGCGGATGCTCCGGGGGCAGCGCCCCGCGGCCCATCCCGTTGGTGAAGACCGGCACCCGCAGCGCCTCGGCCGCGGCCCGCAGGGCCTCGACGGCGTCCCCGGCGTACACGTCGGAGCCGGCGACGATCACCGGGCGGGCCGCGCCGGCGACGAGACCGGCGGCCCTGGCCACCTCGTCCGGGTCGGCCTCGACCGGGGCGACCGGGGCCACCGCCGGCAGCTCGGCGTCGCCGGCCGAGAACACCGCCTCCAGCGGGAGGTCGAGGAAGACCGGGCCGCGGTGCGGGGTGAGCGCGGTGGTGAGCGCGGCGCTGACCGCGCGGGGGATGTCGTCGGCGCTGAACACCGTCTCGGCGTGCTTGGTGACCGGAGCCACCAGCGGCAGGTGGTCCATCTCCTGGAGGCTGCCGGAGCCCCAGCGGAACTGCGGCGCCCGGCCCCCGAGCACCAGCACCGGCGAGGCGTTGAAGAAGGCGCTGGTCAGCCCGGAGACGCCGTTGGTGACGCCGGGGCCGGCGGTGAGCACGGCGAGGCCGGGGCGGCGCTGGAGCTTGGCGACCGCCTCGGCCGCGAAGACCGCGGACTGCTCGTGCCGGACGTCGTACAGCGGGAAGCCCGCGGAGTGCGCGGCGTCGTAGAGCGGGAAGACGTGCCCGCCGGAGAGGGTGAACATCTCCCGTACGCCGTGCGCGCGCAGCGCCGCGAGCGCCAGCTCCCCGCCGTGCCCCTCGACCCGTTCCGTCATCGCCGCTCCCCTCGTCGGTTGCCGGGCCCCGACGTTACCGGCCGGTCAGGAATACGTGAACAGCCGTCGATCGGCCCGGATTCAGCGGCCGGTGAAGCCCGGCTTGCGCTTCTCCACGAACGCGGCCATGCCCTCGCGCCGGTCGTCGGTGGCGAACAGCGCCGCGAAGAGCTGGCTCTCCCAGGCCAGGCCCGAGTTCAGGTCCATGTCCAGGCCGCCGTCGACCGCGAGCTTCGCCGCGCGCAGCGCCTGCACCGGGCCGGTCAGGTACGGCGTCACCAGCTCGACGGCCGCCGCGTACACCTCGGCGGCCGGCACGACCCGGTCGGCGAGGCCGATCCGCAGCGCCTCCTGGGCGTCCACCATCCGGCCCGACATGATCAGGTCCTTCGCGCGGGCCGGCCCGACGAGGCGGGCGAGCCGCTGGGTGCCGCCCGCGCCCGGGATGATGCCCAGCTTGATCTCCGGCTGGCCGAGCTTGGCATCCTCGGCCACCACCCGCCAGTCGCAGGCCAGGGCCAGCTCGCAGCCGCCACCGAGGGCGTACCCGGTGATCGCGGCGACCACCGGCTTGGGGACCCGGGCGAACGCGCCGAGCGCGCTGGACAGGTCGGCGGCCCGCTCGGCCATGTCCACGTAGGACATGTCGGCCATCTCCTTGATGTCCGCGCCGGCGGCGAAGACCTTCTCCCCGCCGTACACGATCACGGCGCGGACCTCGGGGTCGGCGGCGGCCTCGGCCGCGGCGGCGCGCAGCTCCTCCTGCACCTGCTTGTTCAACGCGTTCATCGGCGGCCGCTCCAGCCGGATGGTGCCGATGCCGTCCTTGGTCTCCAGCCGCACGAACTCGCTCACGCCGCCCTCACTTCCTCGTCGAAGTCGCGTGCCAACCATACGGCCCGGGTCGTTGGGGAAAGTAGTCTGGTGTTCGCCCCGTCACCGGGAGTCCAGCATGGTCACGTACTACGACGACAGGTCGGTGCAGGTCACCTCGGCCGCGCTGCGGGTGGACGGTCAGACGTACCCGCTGGCCGAGATCGGCGCGGTCTGGCACCACCGGGGCAGCCGCTCCTGGCGGGTGGTCGCCGGCCGGGGCGCGATCGGCGCCGCGCTGGCCGGCCCGCTCGTCGCCGCCGGGCTCGGGGTGGCGCTGGCGCTGTGGCTGCACCGCTCGGCGACCGTGACGGTCGCCATCGTCGGGGCGTCGGTGCTGGTCGGGCTCGCCGTCGGGCCGGTGGCCGACTTCCTCTTCGAGCACCTGGACCGCTCGTACGCCCGGGGCAGCCGGCAACTGGAGCTGTGGGTCCGCTGGCGCGGCCGGCCGGTACGGCTGCTGCGCACGGGCGACGCGCTGCGCTTCGGCCAGATCTACCGGGCCGTGCAGCGGGCGGTGGAGGCGGACTCGCCGCCGACCCGCCGGCCGCAGCATGCGATCGGCTCGTCGGGCAACATCACCAGGCCCCGCAGCAGGCCGTAGCGGCGGTCGCGGCGGTCGCGGCGGTCGCAGCCCTCGCGACCGTCGCAGCCGTCGCAGCCCTCGCGGCCGGAGGGACCCGGACCACACCGCGCGCCGCACTGTGGAGCTGCCCGCACAGACGGGGCACGCCCCTGACCGCTGGCCGCGCACCACTGGAAATCCGCCGCTGGCACCGGGGGTCACCCCGCCGCGGGTCAGGCGGGGGTCGCCCCGCCGCGGGCCAAGCCGGGGTCGGGGCACCGCATTCATTGCCGCCGGCACCTGGGCGCACAGGCGGGGCAGCTCCACAGCGCCCCGCTGCGACTACCTGGGGCCGGGCAATCGGCGGGCGCGCCACGGGGGCGCGGCCGGTTAGGCTTAGTGATGGCCATCTATTACCGGGACGACGCGGTGCAGGTGACCTCCGAGTCGATCCGGGCGGGCGGCCATGCCGTCCGGATCGCGGACGTCACGTACGTCTGGCACGCGCGCGGCCGCACCACCCTGGCCGTACGGGGCCGGGTGCTGGGCCGGGGCGTGCTGGTGCTGCTGCTGTCGCTGCCCCCGCTGGTGGCCCTGGTCTGCGTGGTGTCGCTCGCCTGGTCGGCGCAGGACCGCGGCAACTGGACCCTGGCCCTGCTCGTGCTGGCCGCGTGCGCCGTCGGCGCGCTGGCCCTGGTCCCGTTCCTGGAGGTGCCGCTGGGCTGGCTCGACCGGTCGTACGAGCGGGGCAGCCGGGTGCACGAGCTGTGGGTGCAGCACCACGGCCGGGAGGAGATGCTGCTGCGCACCCCGGACGCCCTGCGGTTCGGGCAGATCTACCGGGCGGTGCAGCGCGCGGTGGAGCAGCACGGCGAGTACCGGTGATCCCGGCGTCGGGCGCCGCCGAGGTCGCCGGCTGACGGGGGCGCCGCGCCGGCGTGCCGTCCCCGCCCTCCTCAGGCGGCGCGGGCGGTCCAGCGGTCGCCGGAACGCTCGACGGTCAGCGGCAGGCCGAAGGTCTTGGAGAGATTGTCGGCGGTGAGCGTGTCGCCGAGCAGCCCCTGGGCCACCACTCCGCCCTCGCGCAGCAGCAGCGCGTGGGTGAAGCCCGGCGGGATCTCCTCGACGTGGTGGGTGACCAGGACCAGGGCCGGCGCGTCCGGGTCGTACGCCAGCTCGGCCAGCCGGGCCACCAGGTCCTCCCGCCCGCCCAGGTCGAGCCCGGCCGCCGGCTCGTCCAGCAGCAGCAGCTCGGGGTCGGTCATCAGCGCCCGGGCGATCTGGACGCGCTTGCGCTCCCCCTCGGAGAGCGTGCCGTACGCGCGGTCGGCGAGGTGGCCGATGCCGAGCTGGCCGAGCAGGGCGCGGGCGCGGGCCTCGTCGGTGCGGTCGTAGCTCTCCCGCCAGCGCCCGACGACGGACCAGGCGGCCGTGACGACGACGTCGCTGACCCGCTCCTCGGCGGGCAGGCGCTCGGCGAGCGTGGCGGTGGACAGGCCGATGCGCGTGCGCAGCTCGTTGACGTCGGTACGGCCGATCCGCTCGCCGAGCACGTGCGCGACGCCGGTGGTCGGGTACAGCCGGCCGGCGGCCAGGTTGAGCAGGGTGGACTTGCCGGCGCCGTTCGGGCCCAGCACGACCCAGCGCTCGTCCAGCTCGACCCGCCAGTCCACGTCGTGCAGCAGCGCGGTGCCGGACCGGCGTACGCCGACGCCGTCCAGGCTGACCACCAGATCGTCACCAATCACCTGCCCATCCAACCACGCACCGCTGCGCCGTCCCCCATGGGCGGTGTCCAGCCCATAGGGTGGAGCGCCGTGTCGTTGGTCACCGTACGGGGGAGGACACACATGCCGCATCGCAACCGGGGGCGTCTCGGGTGAGCGCGGTCATCGAGATCGAAGGGCTGCGCAAGACGTTCCACGGCCCGTACCGGAGCTACCAGGTGGCCGTCGACGGCTTCGACCTGCTGGTCGGGCAGGGTGAGATCCACGGTTTCCTCGGCCCGAACGGTTCGGGCAAGACCACCACGCTGCGTGCGCTGCTCGGGCTGGTCCGCGCGGACGGCGGCCGGATGCGGCTGTTCGGGGAGGACGTTCCCCGGCACCAGGCGCGGGTGGCGGGCCGGGTCGGCGCGATCGTGGAGACCCCGCAGTTCTTCGGCAACTTCAGCGGGCACCGGACACTGCGGCTGCTCGCCCTGGCCGGCGGGGTGCCGACGCGCCGGGTGGACGAGGTGCTGGAGCAGGTGGGGCTGCGCGGCCGGGGCCAGGACCAGGTCAAGGGCTACTCGCTCGGCATGCGGCAGCGGCTGGCGGTGGCCTCGGCCCTGCTCAAGGAGCCCGAGCTGCTGATCCTCGACGAGCCGGCCAACGGGCTCGACCCGGCCGGCATCCGGGAGATGCGGGACCTGATGCGGGACCTGGCCGCCGCCGGGATCACGGTGCTGCTCTCCAGCCACATCCTCGGCGAGATCCAGTTGATCTGCGACCACGTCACGATCATCTCCGCGGGCCGGCGCGTGGCGGCGGGCCCGGTGGAGCAGGTACTGGCCGGCCATGACCAGCACGAGTGGCGGGTCGGGGTGCCGGAGCCGGACCGGGCGGCGGCCCTGCTGCGCCAGGCCGGGCTGGCCGTCGACGAGCGCGCCGGGCACCTGGTCGTCGGCGGCGAGCCGGACGGCGGTGAGATCAGCCGCCTGCTCGGCGAGCAGGGCCTGTGGGTCCGTGAGCTGGTCCCGCTGCGCCCCGACCTGGAGAGCGTGTTCCTGGAGCTGACCGGCGACGCCGACCGCCCGGGACTGCCCCGGCAGGCGGGCGACGCGGGCCTGCCCGGCCCCGACGGGGGCCGGCTCGTCGACCTCGACGTGACCGTCGACGCGAACCGGGAGGCGGGGGCGTGAACCTGGTACGTGCCGAGCTGGAGCGCCTGGGCGCGCGCCGCTTCGTCCAGCTCATGCTGGTGCTGCTGGTGCTGGCGTCCGCCGTGACCGCGATGACGACGCTGGTCAGCTCGCACCAGCCGGCGCCGGACGAGGTGGTCGCCGCCGAGCGGGCGGCGGCCGAGCAGCGGCAGGCCCTGGAGGACGAGTACCGCAGGTGCGTGACCGCCGTCCAGGGCAGCCTGCCGCCCGAGGAGGCCGAGTCCTACCCGGACGACTGCTCGGCGTTCGACCCGGCCCGCCGGGATCGGCTGCCGGTGGCCACGGACCACCTCGCGGGGGTGTTCACCTTCGCCAACGAGGCCCGGCCGCTGCTGTACTTCCTGGTCGCGTTCCTGGTGCTCTTCGGCTTCCTGGTCGGCGCGTCGTACATCGGGGCGGACATCGCCAGCGGCGGGGTGGTCAGCCTGCTGATCTGGCGGCCCCGGCGGCTCGCCGTGCTCGGCGCGAAGCTGGGCACGCTGCTCGGCGCCCTGGCGCTGCTGACCGTGCTGGCGACGGCCGCGTACCTGGGGACGTTCTGGCTGATCGGGCAGCTCGCCGGCCTGCCCGGGGCGACGGGCGGGGACTTCTGGCCGTCGCTGGGGCTGATCTGGCTCCGCGGGCTGGTGCTGGTCCTGCTGGCGGCGGCGGTCGGCTTCGCCATCGCCACGCTGGGCCGCCGCACGGCGGCGGCGCTGGGCGCGGTGACCGCGTACGCGGTGGTGTGGGAGCTGGGCCTGCGGGTGGTGATGGAGGTGATCAACGCGCCCCGCTCGGCGAACTGGATGCTCTCCACCTACCTGGACGCCTGGCTGACCGGGGAGGTCCAGATCATCGAGGCCAGCACCTGCCAGGACAGCGCCGGCTTCTGCGGCAGCAGCTACCAGCTCGGCTGGGGCCACGGCCTGGCCGTACTGCTGGCGCTGGCCGGCACGTTGACGCTGGCCGCGTTCGCCGCGTTCCGCCGCCGCGACCTGATCTGAACCGCCGCGCCCGGGATGCGGCAACTCCTTGCAGCATCCCGGGCACTGGCGAAGAATTCCTTCACGTGGCGGAGGGAAGCGGATCGGGCGGGCCGTCAGCCCACGGTGCTGCCGAACACCTCGTCCCGCACCGCGTCGAGGGCGGTGCGCAGCGCGCCGCGCAGGATCGGCTCCTCGGTGAGCCCGGTCGGCACCACCCGCGGGCGGACCAGCGTGATCGCGGCCACCTCGTGCTGCACCCGCTCGGCCAGCGCCGCGCCGCCGGCCTGCCCCACCTCGCCGGCCAGCACCACCAGCGGCGGGTCGAGCACCACGCACGTGCTCGCCACGCCGAGGGCCAGCCGGCGGGCCAACTCGTCGAGCATCGGGCCGCCCGCGGTGCCGGCGGCGATCGCGTCGCGTACCGCGTCGGCGGCCGTCGCGGCGGCGAAGCCGTGCTCCCGGGCCACGGCGAGCACCGCCTGCCCGCCGACCAACTGCTGGAAGGCCGGCTTGGCGCGGCGCGAGACGTCCCGGGGGATCGGCACGCCGGGCACCGGGAGGTACCCGATCTCACCCGCCGCGCCGCTGCTGCCGTGGTGCAGCCGGCCACCCAGCACGATCGCCAGGCCGACGCCCGCGCCCACCCAGACCAGCACGAAGTCGCTCATCTCCCGGGCCGCGCCGGACTGCGCCTCGGCGACGGCGGCCAGGTTCACGTCGTTGGCGAAGACGACCGGGGTGTCCAGGTCCTCGCGCAGCGCGGCGAGCAGGCCCCGGTGCCAGCGCGGCAGGTTGAACGCGAAGGTGATGTCCCCGGTGCCCGGATCCACCAGGCCGGGCGTGCCCAGCACCACCCGGCGCACGCCGGACAGCTCCACGCCCGCGCTGCTCGCGGCCTGGACCACGGCGTTGTGCACGACGCCGACGGGGTCGTCGGTGTCCCGGGTGGACTGCTCGACCCGACCGACCACCTCGCCCGTGATGTCGGCGCAGGCCGCCACCACCCGCTCCGCGTCCGCGTCGACCCCGACCACGTACGCGCTGCCCGGCCGGACGGCGTAGAGCTGGGCGTTCGGGCCCCGCCCGCCGGCCTGCTCGCCGACCCGGGCGACCAGGCCGCGCTCCTCCAGCCGCTCCACCAGCTGGGAGGCGGTGACCTTGGACAGCCCGGTCAGCTCGCCGAGCCGGGCCCGGGTGAGCGGCCCCTGCTCCAGCAGCAGCTCCAGCGCCGCGCGGTCGTTGAGCGCCCGCAACAGGCGGGGGGTGCCGGGCAGCCGGGTCGCACTCATGCCAGGTCCTCTGTTTTCCGAAAGCTTTCCTGACCCACACCGACCTGCGGACGGGTGCCCGCAAGCGTAACGGCAGCCCGGAAGCGGGGTGGTCGGACGACCGGGCACGGGCCCGCGTCCCACCGGTACGACGTTCGTGCCCCGCGGGCACGAGGATGGGAGATCTCGTGGCGCTCGATCCAGGCCTGCGCCGGCTCGCGCTGGGCACCCTGCTGGCCGCGTATCCGGGGCCGGTCCCGCCCGACTGGGCCGTCGACCTGGTGGGCGAGGGCCTGGCCGGGCACACCCTGTTCGGCACGAACGTGCACGACCCGGCCCAGGTGGCGGCGAGCACCGCCGCGCTGCGCGCGGCCCGGGCCGACGTGCTGATCGCGATCGACGAGGAGGGCGGCGACGTCACCCGGCTCGCCCACGCCACCGGCAGCCCGTACCCGGGCAACGCGGCGCTCGGCGCGGTCGACGACCTGGCCCTGACCGAGCGGGTCTACACGGCGATCGGGGCCGAGCTGGCCGTCCTGGGGATCACCGTCGACCTCGCGCCGACCGTCGACGTGAACACCGCCGACGAGAACCCGGTGATCGGCACCCGCTCGTTCGGCGCCGACCCGGAGCGGGTGGCCGCCCACTCCGCCGCCGCCGTCGCGGGCCTCCAGTCGGTCGGGGTGGCCGCCTGCGCCAAGCACTTCCCCGGCCACGGCGCGACAGTCGCCGACTCCCACCACGAGCTGCCCACCGTCGACGTGCCGCCCACGGTGCTGCGCGAGCGCGACCTGCCCCCGTTCGCCGCCGTGATCGCCGCCGGGGTGCGCTCGATCATGACGGCGCACATCCGGGTGCCGGCGCTGACCGGCGACGGTCCGGCCACCTTCAGCCGCGCGGTCCTGGTCGACCTGCTGCGCCGCGAGTACGGCTTCACCGGCACGATCATCACCGACGCGCTGGAGATGAAGGGCGCGGCGCTGGCCGCCGGCGGCGTCGGCCCGGCCGCGGTCCGTGCGCTGGCCGCCGGCGCGGACCTGCTCTGCATCGGCGCGCAGATCGACGCCGAACTGGTCGAGCGGGTCGCCGCCGAGATCGTCGGCGCGCTCGGCGACGGCCGGCTGGACCGGGCCCGGGTGGAGGAGGCCGCCGGCCGGGCCGCGGCGCTCGCCGCCTGGACCCGGGCCACCGGCACGCCGCCCCCCGCCACCACCGACCTCGGGTACGCGGCCGCCCGCCGCGCCGTACGCGTCGAGGGCGACGTCGCCGGGCTGGACCGGCCGCTCGTGGTGCAGTTGCACGCCACGTCCACGATCGCCGAGGGCCGCGTGCCGTGGGGCCTCGGCCCGCACCTGGCCGGGCTGGAGGAGATCCGGGTGGTGGCCGCCGAGACCGACCCGGCGGCCCTGCGCCGGCTCGCCGGGTCCCGGCCGATCGTGCTGGTCGGCCGGCACCTGCACCGGCTGCCCGGCGGCGCCGAGCTGATCGAGGCGCTGGCCGCCGCGCACCCGGTGACGGTGGTCGAGATGGGGTGGCCGGGTGGGTGGCGGCCCACCCGCGCCCGGGCCTTCGTCACCACGTACGGGGCCAGCCACGCCAACGGGCGGGCCGCCGCGGAGGCGCTCGGGCTCGCCGGCTGACCCTCGGTGTGCGCTCGGGTTCGGGGACGAGCGCACGCCGGGTCACCGCCCCGCCGGACCGCCAGATCCCGCTCCGCCGCAGGTCAGGTCCACTTTTCGACACCGCCGACCGGCCGTCCACGTCTTGCCCGCCCCACCATTAATACGTAGCGTCATGGGCGGGAACGGCGACCGACGTGAGCGGCCGGCCGCCGCACGGCGGGCCTGGGGAAGGCTGCGGACCGTGGATCCGGCCCGGGGTCCACGGTTCGCGCTCCGCCGCCGTCCGCCCCGGCGGCGCCGCTCACGCCGGGTAGACCATGTACGACCACCAGCCCCGGTCGGGGAAGCCGGCCGCCGCCGCGACCCGCGCCGACGCCACGTTGGCCGGGTCGTGCCGGTACGTCGGCACGGCGCCCTCGTCCAGCACCCGCCGGGCGGCCCGGGCGACCAGCCGACGGGCCAGGCCCCGACCCCGGGCCGCCGGGACGGTGCCCACGGCCAGTTCGTGCCCGTGGGCGTCGTGCCGCTTGATCGCCGCGCCGGCCAGCGGGCGGGTAGACGTACAGACCATCACCGATGGCTGCCGGTCCGTCGTCCGACTGCCGGCGGCGGGAACCTGACGCATCGACGCTGCGTCATATCTATTTCCATACATGTACAACTTCTTTTGGGACGGTAGGGTCATGCCGAATCTGCCCGACGACCGGTACCAGCAGGAGGCCCAGCGGTGGCGGGCCGTCCCGCGCTTCCCCGCGCAGCCGCCGTACCGGGAGGCCCGCGCCGCGCGGGCGACGGAGCCGGCGCTGTCCTGGGCGGAGCTGGACCGACAGCCGGCCGGCGCCTCCATCCGGCCCGGTCTCAACGCCCGCTGACCCGGCGGGTCGACCACCACCGGCCTCCCCGGCGGGGCCGGGATCAGAGCTGGGCGGCGATCGCCTTGGCGGCGTCGATGTCCGGGCCGGGCAGCGGGACGAAGATCGCCCGCCGGTAGTACTCCAACTCCCGGATGCTCTCCCGGATGTCGGCCAGCGCCCGGTGGGCCAGCCCCTTCTGCGGCTGTCCGAAGTACACCCGCGGGTACCAGCGGCGGCAGAGCTCCTTGATCGAGGAGACGTCGATCATCCGATAGTGCAGGTGCGCGTCGAGGCGCTGCATGTCCCGGGTGATGAAGCCCCGGTCGGTGGCGATCGAGTTGCCGCACAGGGGCGCGGTCCGCGGGTCCCTGACGTACGTGGTGACGTAGTCCAGCACCATGTCCTCGGCCTCGGCCAGGGTGACCGTCGAGCGCCGGACCTCCTCGGTCAGCCCGGACTTGGCGTGCATGGTGCGGACGATCTCCGGCATCCCCTCCAGCGCCGCCTCGTCGGCGTGGATCACCACGTCCACTCCGTCGCCGAGCACGTTGAGGTCGGGGTCGGTGACGAGCGCGGCGACCTCGATCAGGGCGTCCCTGCGGAGGTCCAACCCGGTCATCTCACAGTCGATCCAGACGAGAAGATCAGCCACCGCCACAGACTACGCGCAGCCCACGCCACGTGCCTCGGCGCTGTCGGCGGGGCGGACCGTTAGGGTTTCTCCCGTGCCAGCTGAACCTATCGCGCCACCTTCCGTCGCCGCCGACGAGGCGGGCGGCCGGAGGCTCCGCCGGCTGGTCACGGTGCTGGCGCTGGCGGCCGTACTGCCCGCGCTCTACCTGCCGGGGCTGGTGCACGACTTCTTCGACCTGAAGATCTACATGCGGGCGATGGACTGGTGGGCCGCCGGTCACCCGCTCTACGACTACGTGCAGCCGGACCGCGTGCAGGGGGAGCTCTACTTCACGTACCCCCCGTTGAGCGCCCTGCTGCTCGCCCCGTTCGCGCTGCTGCCGCTGGGCGTCACGATCGCCGTCTTCACCGTACTGACCATGGCGGGGCTGGTGGCGACCACCCGGTGGCTGGTCGAGCCGGTCGTCGCCCGGCACCGCCTGCCCCGGCTGTTCACCCTCACCGTCGCGGTGCTGCTGGTCCTCGCCGTGGAGAGCACCCGGGAGACGATCACCTTCGGCCAGATCAACATGCTGCTGGTCGTGCTGATCCTGGCCGACCTGCTCTTCGCCGTGCCCCGGGGGCGACGCTGGGCCGGGGTGGGGGTCGGGCTGGCCACCGCGCTGAAGCTCTACCCCGGCATCTTCGTCGTCTACCTGTTGGCGACGCGGCGGTGGCGGGAGGCGGGGGTGGCCTCGGCGACCGCCGCCGCGGCGACCCTGCTCGCCGCGGCCGTGGCGCCCGCCGACTCGTGGCGGTTCTGGACCCACGAGCTGTGGGCCACCGACCGGGTGGGACGCACCGACTACACCGGTAACCAGTCCCTGTTCGGGCTGCTGAGCCGGTTCACCGCGCCCGCCGAGCCGGACCGGGCGCTCTGGCTCGCGCTGGTCGCCGTGGTGGCGGGGTACGGGCTGTGGCGGGCCGCCCGCGCCGCCCGCTCCGGTGACGCGCTCACCGGCCTGACCCTGACCGGCCTGGTCGGCGGGCTGGTCAGCCCGATCACCTGGACCCACCACATCTACTGGTTCGTCCCGGCGGTGGTGGCGCTCGCCGACGCGGCGCTCGCCGCGGACCCGGCCGCTTCGGGCGGGGGCCGGCGCCGCCGGCTGACCGGTCTCGCCGCCCTCACCAGCGCGGTGATCATCTACGGGGTCGTGTCGTTCCAGGACTGGGGCGTGGCCCCGGTGCACACCGACTCGCCCGGGGAGTTCCTGGTCCGCAACACCTACGTGCTGCTGAGCCTGGTGCTCCTGGTGGCCCTGCCGGTCGCCCCGCCGCGCCGCCGCTTTCCCTGGCACTCCCCGCACCCCGTACGAGCGGCGCAAAAATCGCACCAACTGGACAGACCTGTCGAGTAGCACTGTTTCCGGCTAATCTGTCCCGTATCTCGGGCATCTCCCGTGGCACCGATCCCCCGGTGAGGCGGCCCTCCGCGTCGGCAGCGCGGAGGGCCGCTCGCCGTCTCGGGGCACCCTCACCCGTCCTCGGGGCGCCCTCACCCGGTCGGGTCAGGAGCGCTGGCGGGCGCGGACGCCGGGCGCGGCCGGGCGGATGCGCCGGGTCTCGATGCGCACCGGCGGGGCGGTGCGCTCCGGCGCCGACGGCGGCCAGGCCGGCGGGGTCCGCGCGGGGGCGGCGGCCAGGTCGGCGAGGGTGGCCGGGCGGCGGGACGGCGCCGACCCGAGGGCCGGCCGGGGCCGGGCCGCCGGGGCGCCCACCGCCGCGAGCTGCCGTTCGGGGGCGGGCGCCGACGCGGGCTCCACACCGGCACCGAGCCCGCTGAGCGAGACCACCCCGAGCCGGCCGGCGAGCACCGGCACCTGGTCGGGCTCGACCACGAAGACCACCTCCCGGGGACGCACCGGACGCAGCAGGAGCAGCACGGCGGCGACCACCAGCAGCACGCCCAGGCCGGCCAGGGCCCAGGCGGCCACCGGCAGCCAGTCGGCGTCCGGACGTACCCGCAGGTCCAGGGCACCGAGCCGGGCGGTGACGCCGCTACCACCGTGGCCGGCGGCGACTCCGAGCGCGCCACCGGCCAGCGACGCCGGGATACCGATGGTCAACAGGAGCATGCCGGCGAGCGCGCGAGCGAACCGCATCCGTGTCGTTCCCTTCCGTGGCCGGGTACCCGGCCGACCTTACCGGCGCAAAACCAGCAATCATCCGATAACACCAGCAACGGACTATATCGGCCCTCGGAAACGGGATCGGCCCGCCGGCGACGCCGGCGGGCCGATCCGGACGCGGGTCAGGACGTCGGGGTCGGGGTGCGGCGGGTGCGGGCGAACGCGAGGCCGCCGAGGACCAGGCCGGCCAGGCCGGCGACCAGGCCCGCCACGCCCAGCGGCGTGCCCGCGCCACCGTCCGAGTCGGCACCGTCGTCGTCGGACGTGGCGGCGACCGGCGCGGCGGCCGGCGCGGACGCCCCCGCCGACGGCGCGGTCGCGGTCAGCGTGAGCACCGGGGCGGGCTTCTCCGGCTCCTCGGCGCCCGGCGTCGGCTCCTCGATCCAGCGCACCACCGTGCCGTCGGAGTACGTCTGGAGCGCCTTGAACACCATCGTGTCGACCTGCGGCAGCGGCCCCATCGAGACCGGGAACTCCTGGAACTGGCCCGGCCTGATCGCCGCGTCCCCGGTCGCCGTCCAGGTGAGCTTCGACACAGCCTCCGCGACCTGACTGCCGTGCACCTCCACCGGCGGGTCCACCTTGCGCCTCTCCACCGCCACCGTCCAGCCAGGCACCGGCATCGTGGACACCGAGCCCACCGGCGCGTTCTCCGGCAGCACCACCTCCACCTTCGTCGTGGACGCGGAGTCGCTCTCGTTCGGCACCCGGAACGCCAACCGGGCGTAGCCGCCCTGGGTCGCCTCCTTCGGATTCACCGATACGTGCGCCGACGCGGGCGCGGCGATGCCGAGCACCACGGCGGCGACGGCCCCCAGGGCGAGCGCGGCGGCGGCGGGACGACGGGAACGGAGCATGCGCGACTGCCTCTCTAACGGATGGGCACGGTGGCGCTCACCGTGGCCTGGTCGATGTCCGAGGTCCGGACCGTGAAGCGGAGCTGCCAGTCCCCCGCGGCGGGCAGGTTGACGTCCCCGTACGCGTGGTTGTCGGTCAGCGGCAGCAGCGGGATCTCGATCGGCTCGATCCCGGCCGACGGCAGCGCGGCGGTGGCCTTCCACTCCACCACCGGCTGCGGCCGGTTGTCCTTGGTGTACGCGTACAGGTGCAGCGAGTTGTTGCCCCGCTGGGCCGGGTCCAGCTCCACCTGCAGGGAGTACAGCGGGCTGGACAGGGTCGCCGTGAAGTACCCGGCGGCCGGGCCGGCCACGTCGGACGCGGCGGTACGCGCCGGGGTGGTCTGCACCAGGGTCGCCGTGACGCCCAGCACCACGGCGGTGATCGCCACCTCCACCCAGACCGCCCGGCGCACGGCCCGGGGCCGCCGCGCCGTGTCCGCCCGGCGCGTCAGCGCCCGGGAGTACGCCGCGACCGCCATCACCAGCACGAACAGCCCGATCTTGGCGAGCACCAGCCGGCCGTACGTGGTGTCGACCAGCGCGGCCGGGGTGGCCACCTCGATCAGCGCCTGCACCGTGCCGGCCAGCAGCAGCGCCGCCACGGCCAGGGCGGCCCACCGGGACCAGACCGGCAGGATCGCCGTCAGCTCCCGCTCGTCGGCGCGGCGCAGCAGGAAACCCCCGAGCATCACCAGGCCGCCCAGCCAGACCGCCATGGCGCCCAGGTGCACCACGTCGGCCACCACCGACACCGCCGGGGCGGGCGATGCGGCCGGGTGCCCGGCCAGCGGCCAGGTGAACAGCGCCGCGCCGCCGAGGATCGCCAGGATCACCGCGTCGGTACGGCCCACCGGGCCGGCGAACAGCGGCCGCAGCAGGAACGCCGCCGCCGCCAGCAGGCCCAGCCGGACCAGGTGCGCCGTCCCGTACGTGCTGCCCAGCACCGTGCCCAGGCCCGTCCCGTCGACGTCGAGGAGCCCGCCCCCGGCCGTGTACGGCACCTGCAGCCACAGCTCGGCGACCGTGGCGAACGCCAGCAGGCCCAGCCCCGCCCACGCCAGCCGGGCCGGGCCCCGCCGGGACAGCCGGCGCGGCCAGAGCGCGCCGAGGACCAGCGCCGGGCCGACGAGCAGCAGCAGGCCCGCGTACCCGAGGTACTTGGCGACCTTCACGCCGTTCGCCACCACCGGGTCGGCCCGGTTGTCCGTGCCCGTGTCCGTCGGCGGCGTCGACGGCGCGCCCACCGAATACGTGAACGCGCCCGAGACCGGGTGACTGTCGGCCGAGATCACCCGGTAGCTGACCAGGTACGTCCCGCGCCCCGCGGACGGGTCCACCGGCACGGTCACCACCGTCCCCGAGAAGGACGGCTCCCCCCGGTCGGCCCGCGCGCCGTCCGGGGCGATCACCCGGATCTTCCCGGGCACCTTCCGCACCGGCTCGCTGAACGTCAGCACCACCTCGCCGGGCGCGCTCGGCACCACGGCCGAGGCGGCCGGGCTGCTGCTCACCAGCACCGCGTGCGCGCTCGCCGGGGTGGCCGGGCCGAGCAGCAGGCCGAGGAGGGTGACCAGCAGGCCGGCGAGCACGCCAGCCCGGGCGAGCCGGCGGCGGAGGGGCCGGAGATCAGCAACAGTCATGCCGGCCATGCTCGCCCACGAGCCGGCCGATCGGCGAGCCCCGCTCACCCGCGTCCCGCCGCCACCACCGTCGCCGGGCGCCGATCCGGCGCGCCGTCGACCCGCCCGAGCGCCCACAGCAGCCCGGCCTGGACCACGGCCGCCAGGTGCCCGACCTCGTGCACCAGGGCGGTGGTCGAGTTCACGATGTCCAGCGCGCTGGTCGCGGCCAGGCAGACCGCCAGCACCAGGGCCACCGGCAGGAACGCCCGGGCCCGTTCGGGCCGCCACGCGGCCAGCGCGAAGCCGACCGCCAGCGCCACGTCGAACGAGGCCATCTCCCGGCTGGTGTGCGGGTCCACGCCCACCCCGAGCCCGGCGAGCAGGATCGGCAGCGCGACGGCGAGCTGGGCGACCGCCGCCACCGCCACCGCCACCCGCAGCACCTGCCGCCGGGCGCGGGCCGCCGCCGCGGCGGCGGCCCGCGCCGAGGACCGGTCGGCGGCCACCGCCGCCAGCACGGCGGCGGTCAGGTCCGGCACCTGGACCGCCCGCAGCCGGGTGAGCCGGGTCACCTGCTCCGCGCGGGCCAGCCAGGACCGGCACCCCGGGCAGCCCTCGGTGTGCGCGTCCAGCGCCGCCGACGGCGCCCCCGGATCCTCGCCGTCCAGCCGCGCCGACAGCGCCGCGCGTACGTCGTCGCATGACATGAGCGGGTAGTCGGCCGGGACGACGGGAAAGTTCCCGCCAGTGGGCCACGCCATGGAAGAGCCGAAGGGCCCTTCCCGGCCCCGGCCGGCCGCGTAGCCTGGACTGTCGTGATCCCCGTCCCGCGCGACCGTCCCGACATCGGCCCCGCCGACTGCGGGACCGACGCTGGGCGGGAGGCGACCACCGATGCCCGGGAGGCGGCCACGACGTGGGCGCTGGCCGCCCGCGCCGGCGACCCCGTCGCCCAGGCCGCCTTCGTCCGGGCCACCCAGGCCGAGGTCTGGCGGTTCGCCGCCGCGCTGGTCGACCCGGACAGCGCGGACGACCTCACCCAGGAGACGTACCTGCGGGCGTTCCGGGCGCTGCCGGCGTTCGAGGGACGCTCCAGCGCCCGTACCTGGCTGCTCGGCATCGCCCGCCGGGCCTGCGCCGACCACCTGCGCACCGTGGTCCGCCGCCGCCGGCTCGCCGAGCGGCTGGCCGCCGACGGGCACACCGGCCGCCCGCATCCCGACCCCGCCGGGCAGCTCGGCGCCGCCGACCTGGTGCGCCGGCTCCCCGCCGAGCGGCGCGGGGCGTTCGTGCTCACCCAACTGCTCGGCCTGTCGTACGCCGAGGCCGCCACCGTGGAGGGGGTGCCGGTCGGCACCATCCGCTCCCGGGTCGCCCGGGCCCGCGACGACCTGGTCGAGGCCCTCGGCGACGCCCTGACCGGATGAGCGGGAACTTCCGCCGGAGGCAGGGCGACCAATGACCGTGACCGCATCCCGCATCCGGGCCACCCGATGGCCCGCCGTCCGGCCCTGGGTCGGCGTCGCCACCCGGCTCGGGCTGGCCACCGTGTGGCTGCTCGCCGGCGCCAGCAAGGCCGAGGACCTGGCCGCGTCCGGCCGTGCCGTCAACGCCTACCGGCTCCTGCCGTACGAGGTCGCCACGGTGGTCGGCGCGGCGCTGCCCTTCGTCGAGCTGGCCCTCGGGGCGCTCCTGCTGCTCGGGCTCGCCACCCGGCTGGCCGCCGCGGTCTCGGCGGCGCTGCTGGTGGTCTTCGTCGCCGGCATCGCCTCGGCCTGGGCGCGCGGCCTGTCCATCGACTGCGGCTGCTTCGGCAGCGGCGGGCAGCTCGCCGCCGGGCAGGCCCCGAGCTACCTCCCGGAGATCCTCCGGGACGTCGCCTTCCTGGCGCTGGCCGGCTTCCTGCTGATCTGGCCCCGCACCCCCGTCTCGGTCGACGGCTGGCTCGCAGGCCCACCCGTGGAGGACGAGGATGAGTAGTCGCAAGGGGCAGCGGGACGCCGCCCGGGTGGTCCGGCAGCAGATCGCCCGCGAACGCCGGCGCAGGCGCACGATCTGGGCCTCCGTGGCCGCGGTCGCCGTGCTGGTGATCGCCGGCCTGATCGGCTGGGGCGTCTGGTCCGGCCAGCGCGGCGGCGGCTACACCGCCCCGCCCGGCGCCACCGTGGCCGGCACCGGCATCGCCCACGGCTCCGGCCCCGTCGTCATCGACCTGTACGAGGACTTCCTCTGCCCGATCTGCAAGCAGTTCCAGCAGACCAGCGGCCCGACCGTGGAGCAGCTCGTCGCCGAGGGCAAGGCGACCGTGGTGTTCCACCCCGTCGCCTTCCTCAACCGGTACTCCACCACCCAGTACTCCACCCGCTCCTCGGCCGCCTCCGGCTGCGCCGCCAACGGCGGGAAGTTCCGCGAGTACGCGGGCGCGCTGTTCGACCGGCAGCCGCCGGAGGGCAGCGCCGGGCTGAGCGACGCCGAGCTGGCCGACATCGCGGCCGGCGTCGGGCTGAACCGGGACACCTTCGCCTCCTGCCTGTCCGACGGCACGTACAAGTCGTGGACGAAGCACGTCACCGAGGACGCGAGCAAGGCCGGCGTCACCGGCACCCCGACCGTGCGGGTCAACGGCAAGGAGGTCGCCGACCGCAGCCCCGAGGGGATCCGGGCAGCCGTGGCGGCGGCCGGCAAGTGATCCCCGCGCCCCTGCGCCGCGCCGCGCTCACCGCCGCCGCGCTCACCGCCGTCCTCGCCCCCGCCACGCCGGCCGCCGCGCACGGGGCGGACGCCCCGAACGGCGCCGACTACCGGGCGCAGGTCACCGCCGTCGCCCCGGCCCGCCCCGGGCTGACCGTCCGGGTGGTGGAGGCGGGGGCGCGGCTGGAGCTGATCAACCGCACCGGCCGGCCCGTCGAGGTGATGGGCTACTCCGGCGAGCCGTACCTGCGGATCGGCCCCGACGGGGTGTACGAGAACACCCGCTCCCCGGCGACGTACCTGAACCGGACCCTCGCCGGGGACGCCACCCTGCCCGACCGGGCCGACCCGGCCGCCACCCCGGACTGGCGGCGGATCGACGACGGCCCCGCCGCCCGCTGGCACGACCGGCGCACCCTCTGGCGGGAGGCGAACCCGCCGCTGTCGGTACGCGCCGACCCGACCCGGGAGCAGCGGGTCCGGGACTGGGTCGTTCCGCTGCGCGACGGCGCCGAGCCGGTGGAGATCCGCGGCACGCTCGACTGGGTGCCGCCGCCGGACGCGTACCCCTGGTCCGTGGCCGCCACCCTGGGCTTCCTGGCGGTGGCCGCCGCCGGGCTGCTGGCCGCCGGCACCACCGCCGGGGCACGGGCCCTGGCCGCGGTCGGCGGCCTGCTGGCGGCCGGCGGGGTCGCCGCGCTCGCGCTCACCGTCGGCCGGGAACTGGACGCCGGCGCGGCCGGCCCCGGCGGGGTGCTGGCCGGCCTGCTCACCGGGGGCGTCTGGGCGCTGCTCACCGGCCTCGGCGCCGTCGCCGCGGGCGCGTACGCGCTGGCCCGCCGCCCCGCCGCCGACTTCGCCCTCGCGCTGGCCGGGGCCTGCCTGGCGCTCTTCGTCGGCGTCACCAACGCTGCCGCCCTCGCCCGCTCGGTGCCCCCGGCCCCCTGGCCCGGCGAGGTGGCCCGCCTGCTGGTCACCCTGGTCCTCGCCACGGGCGCGGGCGCCACCGCCGCCGGTCTCCTGCGCCTGCGGTCCACCGCCCGGGCCGCCCGCCCGGCCGCCCCGGTCCCGGCGCCGCCTGCGGCCGTCGGCGGGGCGGGCTGACGCCCCCGGTCAGGTCCGCGGGCCGGTCAGCGATGCGGGCCGGTCAGGGGTGCGGGCCGGTCAGGGGTGCGGGCCGGTCAGGGATGCGGGCCGGTCAGGGGTGCGGGGCGAAGCCGTACGGCAGCTCCAGCCGGTGGCGGGCCAGCAGCTCGGAGTCCGCGAGCAGTTCCCGGGTCGGCGCGTCGGCGACGATTCGCCCGCCGTCGAGGATGACCGAACGCTCACACAGCTCCAGCGCGTACGGCAGGTCGTGGGTGACCATCAGCAGGGTCACCGGCAGGGCGCGCAGGATCTCGGCCAGCTCCCGGCGAGCCGCCGGGTCGAGGTTCGACGAGGGCTCGTCGAGCACCAGGATCTCCGGATGCATGGCCAGCACGGTGGCCACGGCCACCCGGCGGCGCTGCCCGAACGACAGGTGGTGCGGGGCGCGGTCCCGGTGCTCGCTCATCCCCACCGCCGCCAGGGCCTCGTCCACCCGGGCCGCCAGCTCCGCGCCGCGCAGCCCCAGGTTCGCCGGGCCGAACGCCACGTCCTCGGCGACCGTGGGCAGGAAGAGCTGGTCGTCCGGGTCCTGGAAGACGATGCCGACCCGGCGGCGGACCTCCGCGAGGGTGTCCCGGTCCCGGCTGACCGTCAGCCCGCCGACGCTCACCGCGCCCTCGGTCGCCGTGAGGATGCCGTTGAGGTGCAGCACCAGGGTGGTCTTGCCGGCGCCGTTCGGGCCGAGCAGCGCCACCCGCTCGCCGCGCGGCACCGTCAGGTCCACCCCGTGCAGGGCGACGTGCCCGTCCGGGTACGCGTACCGGACGCCGCGCACGTCGAGGGAGACAGCCGTGGTCTGCACGTACCCGATCATGTCAGGACCACGGCGGCCGCGGCGATGCCGGCCGCGACCAGCGGCACGCTCGCCCCGGCCAGCCACTGCCCGGCGGTGGCCGCCCCGGCGCCCTGCCAGACCGCCGGCATCCGGCCCGAGTAGCCGCGCGACACCATCGCCAGGTACACCCGCTCGCCGCGCTCGAACGCGCGCAGGAACAGCGCCCCGATCCCGGCGGCGAAGCCGCGCAGCTGCCACAGGAAGCGCGGGTCGTCGCCCCGGGAGATCCGGGCCACCCGCATCCGGCGGGCCTCGCCGACCAGCACGTCCAGGTAGCGGAGCATGAACGTGGCGATCTGGGTGAGCACCTGCGGGCAGCGCAGCCGGTCCAGCCCGAGGATCAGGTCCCGGGTCGTCGTGGTCGCCGCCAGCAGCAGCGACGCCAGTACGCCCAGCGTGCCCTTGGCGAGGATGTTCCACCCGCCGAGCAGCCCGTCCACGGAGAGCGCGACGCCCGCCACCTCGACCCGCTCCCCCGCCCCGAGGAAGGGCAGCGCGAACGCGAACAGCACGAACGGCAGCTCGATCGCGGCCCGGCGCAGCAGCCAGCCCGGCCCCACCCGGGCCAGCGCCGCCACGGCCGCGACCAGCAGGGCGTACCCGCCGAAGGCCCAGAACGCCGTCCGCGGGGTGGCCACCACCGCCAGGGTGAACAGCACCATCGCGGCGATCTTCACCTCGGGCGGCAGGCGGTGCACCGGCGAGGCGGACTCCCGGTAGAGCACGTGGGCGTGTCCGGCTCCCATCGGCGTACCCGCCCCTACCGGGCCGTCGCGGCGCGCTCGGCCTCGGCCCGGTCGCCGGTCGCCTCGCCCCGACCGCTCGGGTCGTCTGCGCCGTCCGCGCCGTCTGCGCCGTTTGGGCCGTCCGGGGCGGCTGCGCCGTCTGCGCCGTCCGCGCTGTTTGGGCCGTTTGGGCCGTTTGGGCCGTTGGGGCCGTTGGGGCCGTCCGGGGCGGCGGCGCCGCGCCGGCGCAGCAGCCAGAACGCGCCGCCGCCGACGGCGAAGGTCAGCAGCACGCCGAGCACGCCCGACAGGCCGGTGGAGAGGAAGTCGTTGTCCAGGCCGCGCACGCCGTAGTCGGCCAGCGGGCTGTCGCCCAGCTCGTGGTCCCGCTCCCGCTGCGCCGGGCAACTGCCGCCGGTGATCTCCCCCTCGGCGTCCACCGTGCAGCCCCTGAGCAGCGACGAGTCCAGCCCGTCCGGGTGCGCGGAGGCGTAGTTGCTGACCACGCCGGCCAGCAGCAGGGCGACCAGCAGGCCGCCGACGACGAAACCCCAGGGACGCTTGCTCATCGGGCACCTCCGGCCACCGGAACGACGGGAGCCGGCGCAGCCGGCTTCAGGGCACGCAGCGCGTACACGAGGTCGGGGCGCACCTTCGCGACGGTGACCACGGTGGTCGCGGTGATCAGCCCCTCGCCGACGCCGATCAGCAGGTGGACGCCGGCCATGGTGCCGGCGAGCCCGGCCAGGTTGCCGCCCAGGTCGGTGGTGCCGCCCAGCCAGTACTGCAGCACGAAGCCCATGGCCGCGACCACGACGCTGACCAGCGCGGAGACGAAGGCGGTCACGCCGAGGCCGGCCGGGGTGCGCGGCAGCACCCGCAGCAGCAGGGCGATCAGCAGGTACGCCGCCGCGGTGCCGAGCACGGCCATGTTGGTGACGTTCAGCCCGAGCATCGCCACCCCGCCGTCGCCGAAGACCAGCGCCTGGACGACCAGCACCACCGCCACGCAGAGCGCGCCGACCCACGGGCCGACCAGCAGCGCGGCGAGCGCGCCGCCGAGCAGGTGGCCGCTCACCCCGGCGGTGAGGATCGGGAAGTTGAGCATCTGGACGGCGAAGATGAACGCGGCGACCAGGCCGGCCATCGGGGCCAGCCGGTCGTCCAGGTCCCGCCGCCCGCGCAGCACGCACAGAGTCAGCACGGCCAGGGCGAAGGCGGCGAAGACGGCGGCGACGGGACCGTCGATGATCCCGTTCGAGATGTGCATCGCCAGGGTTTCCACTCGACCTCCCGAGGCGCGGCGGGACGGTCCACGCCGACGGGGTCAGCCTATTGGCGGCGGGTTGCTGTTGCCAATAGCTTGCAACAAGCCGAGGTGTTGATCACCAATCGAGCGGCCCGGCGGGGCGGTGACGCTCCCGACGGGACGGTGCGGTGACGCGCACGACGGGACTGCGCCGCGGTGACGCTCCCGACGGGACGGCGGCGCCGTGACGCGCCGCGGTGACGCGGATGGCCTCGGCGCGTCCTCCCCCGCCGGGGCGCCGGGGCCGGCGGTAGGGTCCCAACCATGACCGCGCCTGCCCGCCTCAGCCCCGGCGACCCCGCCCCCGAGTTCACCCTGCCCACCGACACGGGCGGGACCCTTTCCCTGGCCGACCTGCGCGGCCGCCGGGTGATCCTGTACGCCTACCCCGCCGCCATGACCCCCGGCTGCACCAAGCAGGCGTGCGACTTCCGCGACTCGCTCGCCTCGCTCCAGGCCGCCGGCTACGAGGTCGTCGGCATCTCGCCGGACAAGCCGGAGAAGCTGGCGAAGTTCCGCGAGCGCGACGCCATCACGTTCCCCCTGGTCGCCGACGTCGACAAGGCCGTGCTCACCGCGTACGGCGCGTACGGCGAGAAGCAGTCGTACGGCCGGACGGTGACCGGGGTGATCCGGTCCACCTTCGTCATCGACCCGGACGGGAAGATCGAACGGGCGCTCTACAACGTCAAGGCCACCGGGCACGTGGCCAAGCTCCGGCGCGACCTGGGCCTGGACTGATCCTGTCGTACCGGGCCACTACCGTGCGTGCGTGGCCCGGTACCGCTATCCACCCGAGGCGCTGGCCCGCGCCGCCGCGCAGGCCCGCAGCGTCGCCGACATGCTGCGGCTGCTCGGCGTCCGACCGAACGGCGGCTCGCACGCCCACATCAGCCGGCAGCTCAAGCGCTTCGGCATCGACACCTCGCACTTCACCGGCCGCGCGCACAACCGAGGCGGGCGGGGCGTGCGGGTCCCGGTTCCGGCGTTGCTGATCAAGCGCCCGAACGGCGCCCGGAGGATCCCCGGTTGGCGGCTGAAGCGGGCACTGGCGGCCATCGGCCTGCCAGAGGAATGCGAGGTGTGCGGAACCGGACCGGTCTGGCAGGGCGCGCCACTCACCCTGCACGTCGATCACATCAACGGCGACTTCCTGGACAACCGGCCGCACAACCTGCGCCTGCTCTGCCCGAACTGCCACAGTCAGACGGCCACGTATGCGGGCTCGCGACGGCCGGATGTGGTCGCGCCGGATGTGGTCTACGATCCGAAGGCCGTGACGCCGACCGGATTTCCGATCGGTAGGCGACTCCGTCGTCCACCGGAGTGGCCGTGGAAGATGACGGTGTACACGATGAAGGGGCCGTAGCCCAACGGCAGGAGGCACGCGGTTTAGGTCCGCGACAGTGCGGGTTCGAATCCCGCCGGCCCTACTCACTCGCCCCGGGTCTGCCACCGCCCGGGTCGGGCGGCTGTCGTGCGCGTCACGACCAGGGGTCAGCGGGCCGCGCCTGAGCCAGGATGGCCGCGTGAGTCTGCGCTTCGTCCTCGACCCCGACCTCACCGCCGAGCTACGCGAGCAGCTCGTCTCCCTCTGGGTGGACGTCACCAACGCCGGCGGCGCCGTCGGCTTCGTCGCCCCGGTCACCGCCGCGGACGTCCTCGGCATCGCCGAGCCGACCTTCGCGGCCATCGCGGACGGCCCGGACCGGCTGCTCGTCGCGTACGAGGGCGAGCGCCCGGTGGGCATGCTGATCTTCGCCGACAACCGGTTCCACCTGAAGACGCACTGGTGTGTGCTGAAGCGGGTGATGGTGCACCCGGACACCCAGGGCCGGGGCCACGGGTACGCGCTGATGCGGGAGGCGGAGCGGCTGGGCCGCGCGATGGGCTTGGCGGCGCTGCACGTGACGGTGCGGGGCGGGCTGGGGCTGGAGCGGTTCTACGAGCGCCTCGGGTACCGGGAGGTGGGCCGGCTCCCGGGCGCGCTCCGGGTCGCCCCGGGCGACGACCGGGACGAGATCTTCATGTGGCTCAACCTGGCCGCGCCGGGCGCCTGACCTGCCGGAGCCGGCCCCGCCGGGCGCCCGACCTGCCGGAGCCGGCCCCGCCGGGCGCCCGACCTGCCGGAGCCCGGCCCCGGCGGGCGGCGCGGGCGCGCCGGGCGCGCCGGGCGCGCCGGTCAGCCCGCCACGATCAGCGGGTCGCCGACCCGCACCGCGCCCGGCCCCTCGGGGACGAGGTTCAGCCCGAACCGGAGCTTGCCGTCGACGTTGCGGCGTCGCCCGAGGGTGTGCAGCGGCTCCTTGCCGCGTACCCCGGTCTCCTGGTCGGTCGTGGTGACCACGCAGCGGCCGCACGTCCCGCCGGCGCGGAACCACGCCGACCCGATCCGCAGCCGGCGGCCGACCCAGCCGTCCTCGGCCCAGGCCGGCGCGCCCACCACGACGAGGTTGGGCCGGAAGCGGCTCATCGGCACGGCCTGCTCGCCGGCGTCGGCGAGCCAGCCGTTCAGCGCGTCGAGGGAGGCGGCGTTGGCCAGCAGCAGCGGGTACTCGTCGGCGAAGCTGACCTGGTCGCCGGTGTCGTGGACCAGTTGCCCGACGGGCACGTGCCGGGCGGGCCGGGCCAGGTGGACCAGCCGGACCGGGCGGTCGAGCAGGGCGCTGAGCCAGGCGTCGGCGGCCGGGCCGGCGGGCAGCGCGGCGACCTGCTGCCGGCTGCTGAACACCCGCACAGGCAGCGGGTCGACCCGGGTGGGTTCGGCGACGCGCAGGTCGGGGCGGCCGGCGGCGCGCAGCAGCAGGCCGCCGTCGCGGGGCTCGACCAGCAGCCCGACGAGCGCGGTGGCCTCCCGCTGGGTGACGCCGAGCCCGTCCGCGTCGATCACCATCCAGCGGCGGTCGCCGGCCAGGCCCCAGGGCTCGACCCGGGCGTCGTCGTGGTCGAGCCGGCGGCACCCCTTGACCGGGTACGTGTGGAGGGCGGCGAGCCTCACCAGGCGACCCCGATCCCGTCGCCGGGGTACCAGTGCCGGGCCGGGGTCTCCCGGTACGCGAGGAAGCGCCGGCCGGTGCGTTCGGCGTGCTCGGCGAGGACGTTGGTGTGGGTGACGTTGTCGGTGAGCAGCAGCCCGCCGGGGGCCAGCTTCGGCTCGACCGCCGCGAACTCGCGTTTCTCGTGTTCCCGGCTGTGGTCGCTGTCGTGCAGGAACAGGTCGACGGGCCGGTCGAGGGCGGCGATGGAGGCGATGGAGTCGCCCACCACCAGGTCGACGACCTCCGACCAGGGCGCGCTGCGGGCCAGGTAGCCGGCCTCGGGGTTGATGTCGAGGGAGGTGACCCGGCCGGGGTGCCCTTCGGCGGCGTTGCGCAGCAGGGCGGCGGCCAGCACGCAGGTGCCCAGTCCCTTGTCCACGCCGGTCTCGACGACGTGCGCGGGTCGGGTGGCGCGGACGATGGCGTACCAGCCGACGCGGCGGGCGTAGCGGACCTGCCGGTCGGCGAGGCCCCGGCGGGACGCCTCGGCGGTGGCCCGTTCGATGTGCCGGCGCAGCGCGTCGTCGTCCTCGATCTCGGCGAACCAGCCGCGGACCCGGGCCACGGGCACGTCGCAGACCACGCTGACGAACCAGGCCAGGTGGTGGCGGCTGAGCTTGGTCAGCTCGTACGTGTAGTTGTGGTGCTCCCGGGAGGTGAGCAGCCAGCGGGCGGAGGTGCGCAGCACCTTGGCGTCGTGCCGGGCCACCCGGGCGAGTCGCTTGGGAAAGGCGGCGACCGGGGCGAGTCGGGTGCGGGCGATCGCCCGCCGCAGCTTCGTTGCGTCCACGGGGAGGGTTCTACCAGGTTCCGGGAAACGGAAGCTGAGAAAGTTTTCTTTCAGCCCGACGCGGTCCGCCGCGGGCGGGCGGTGCAGCCGGCCCTGATCAGCCCTGCCGGCGGCGCCGGAACAGGACCACCAGGCCGACGACCAGCCCGGCGATCAGCGCTCCCCCGAGCGCGGCGACGGACACCGTGACCCAGGCCGGCTGGCCCGACGAGTCGCCTTCGAGCTTCTGGCGCTGCGCGGCGTTCTCCCGGTACGCCTGGGCGAGCAGGTTGGCCGGCGAGTCCTTCGCGACCCGGTCGAACGCGGCCACCGCCGTCGGCTGCTCCCCGCCGAAGTACGCGTCGAGCCCGTCGCGGTAGCGCTCGTCGGCGGCGCCCAGGGCGTTGTCGACCCCCACCTTGTCGAGCAGGGCGGCGCCGGTGGCCGCCGGGACCACCACGTCGTTGGCGTTGTCGGGCCGTGCCTCGTCCCGGCCCTGGTCGAGGATGCCGACGACCCGGCCGCTCGGGTCGAGCGCCATGCCGCCGTGGGAGATCCGGCTGGCGTCCCCGTTGACCCGGTAGATGGACACGGAACCCGACTGGGCGACGTCGGTGACGGTCACCAGCCGCGCCCGGGGGGTGTACGTGGAGCCGCGGGAGCTGCTGTCGCTGAGGCGGAAGCCGACCGTGAGCAGTGGGGCGCCCGCCTTGAGGGTGCTCGACGTGTTCAGCTCGACCGCCGGCAGGTCCTCGCGGAGCAGCTTGACCACCGCGGCGCCGCCCTGTTCGGCGGGGAGCGCCTCGACGATCTGGCCGGGGACGGCCGGCGCCACGGTGAGGCTGCCGCGGGCGCTGTTGAGCTGCCCGTACACCTGCACGGTCGGCTGGGAGCCGGGCTCCTGGCCGGTGAAGCTGGTGGCGGGCAGCTTGTCCTGGACGTAGTCGTCCACCTGGGCCGAGGTGAGCTTGTGGTCGTCGACGAGGTCGTCGGCGTACGAGTCGAGGGCGCTCTCCCGGATCACCTCGTCGGGTGGGCGGACGCAGGAACTGCTGGTCAGGACGTGCCCCTTGGTGGACACGACGAAGCCGCTGCACCGCCGGTTGACGGTGATCGGCTTCGTGCCCAGCGGTGCGTTCGTGGCGCTGTCCCGCAGGTAGCCGGTGATCACCGTCTCGAGGAAGACGAGCGACGGCGCGGCGGTCGCCAGGGCGCGTTCCTCTGGGCTGTACGGCCCGAACGTCGTCCACGGCTTGAGCGAGACGTCCACGGAGGTGGTGGTCGGGAAGGTGGTGGGGGCGGCGGGGGCGGCGTCCCCACCGCGGCCGGCCGCCTTCGTCCAGAACACCAGGCCACCGCTGACGGCGACGAGCAGCACGGCGAGCACGGCCGCCCCGATCCACGGGCCCCCGGACCGCCGTTCCGGCGCGGACGGCTGGATGCGGCGCTGCGGGTTGGCGAAGGGGTCCTGGGTCGCGGCGGCGTGGTCGAAGGGCGTGCCGCCGGACACCGGGACGCCCGAGACGGGGTGCCCGGTGGCGACGGGCTGCGGGCCCCAGTACGGCGTCCCGCCCGAGACCGGATGCACGGGCCCGCCGGAGACCGGGTGCATCGGCCCGCCGGAGACCGGATGCATCGGCCCGCCCGAGACGGGATGCGCCGGCCCGCCCGAGACCGGGTGGACGGGCGTACCGCCCGAGACCGGGTGCACCGGCGTGGCGGCCGGGACGGGCTGCACCGGCGTGGCGGCCGGGACCGGCTGGGTGGGCACGACCGTCGGCAGCGCCACGGTGGCGTCCCACCCGGGCTGCGGCTCGTCGCCCTCGGGGCGCAGCTGCATGCCGAGCATCTGGAACAGCCGCTGGGCGGCACCGTCCTCCTCGGACGGGTACGCGACCCACGGCTGGGCGGCGGCGAAGTCGGCGTTGAGGTAGCGGTGCCCGCCGGGGGTCTGCGCGAGCGTGTTCGCGGCGTTGGTGAACGCCTCACGCCAGGGCGGGTCGGCCGCGGCCGCCCCCTCCAGCACGGCGACCGTGACCAGCCGGTCCTGTCCATCGACGGCCCACCAGGCCCTGCCGACCTGGCAGACGCCTGAGGTCTCCGTGAACCTGTACGGACCAACCGGCTGCATGTCCACTCCCTCTGCTCACCCGCCGTGCGGATAGTACAGACGTGGCACGACGTCACTGGGCGGCGCGGGTTGCCTCTGAAAGCTTTACAGTCGCCGCATGAATGACGGAGGTACCGTCGGCGCATCCGCCGACCGGGTGCTCGACCTGTTCCAGGGCGTCCGGCTCACGCCGACGCAGCACCGGATCGCGCACAGCCTTGTGCAGCATGCCGCCACGGCGGCGTATCTCTCCGCGGCCGAGGTGGCCGGGCGTACCGGGGTGCGGGTGCCGATGGCGGGGGGTGCAGCGTGAGCGAGGATCTGGTCGCCCGGTTCCGCAAGCTCTGGGACGAGATCGCGCCCATCGGGCGGGACGCCCGCAGCGGCGGCTACCTGCGGTACGCGTTCACGGAACCGGAGCTGACGCTGCGCGACTGGTTCCGGGAGCAGGCCGAGCGCCGGGGCATGCCGGTCACCGCCGACGGCAACGGCAACCTGTTCGCCCGGTGGGGCGACCCGACGGCCGGGAACGCGGTGCTGACCGGCAGCCACTTCGACTCGGTGCCGCACGGCGGGGCGTACGACGGGCCGCTCGGGATCGTCAGCGCGTTCCTCGCCGTGGACGAGCTGCGGGCCGCCGGGTCCACCCCGGTCCGGCCGCTGGTGGTGGCCGCGTTCGCGGAGGAGGAGGGCGCCCGGTTCGGCGTACCGTGTCTGGGGTCGCGGCTGCTCACCGGCGCGCTGGACCCGGACCGCGCGGCCGGGCTGCGCGACGCCGACGGGGTGAGCCTGGCCGAGGCGCTGGGCGACCGCCCGGCGGGCGCCCGCCCCGACCTGCTGGGCGGCTGGTCGACGTTCGTGGAGCTGCACGTCGAGCAGGGCCGCGCGCTGGTCGAGCAGGCCGCGCCGGTCGCGGTGGCCAGCGCCATCTGGCCGCACGGCCGCTGGCGCTTCGACTTCTCCGGCGAGGGCAACCACGCCGGTACGACGCGGATGGCCGACCGCCGCGACCCCATGCTCACGTACGCGTTCACGGTGCTCGCGGCGAACAAGGAGGCCCGGCTGCGCGGCGCGCACGCCACCGTGGGCCGGGTGGCCGTCGAGCCGAACGCCACCAACGCGATCCCGTCGAAGGTGACGGGCTGGCTGGACGCCCGGGCGGCGGAGCCGGAGACGCTGACCGGGCTGGTCGAGGCGGTCCGCGCCAAGGCGGCCGAGCGGGCGCGGCGGGACGGCACGGAGGTCGCCCTGACCGAGGAGTCGGCGACCCCGCTGGTCGCCTTCGACGGCTGCCTGGCCGACCGGCTGGCGGCGCTGCTCGACGCGCCGGTGCTGCCCACCGGGGCGGGCCACGACGCCGCGGTGCTGGCCGGGCACCTGCCCACCGCGATGCTGTTCGTGCGCAACCCGACCGGGGTGTCGCACGCCCCCGCCGAGGGCGCCAGCGACGCCGACTGCGCCGCCGGGGTGACCGCCCTGGCCCGCGTTCTCGGGGAGCTGACGCTCGGGGAGCCGACGCTCGGGGAGCCGACGTGCACGTGAACACCTCCGCGGCGCGGAGGGCCGGCACCCGCTCGCGGGCCCTGTGGAGTTGCCCGCACGGACGGGGCGGCGGCCGGGCGAGGCCGGGCGAGGCCGGGCGAGAGACCACGTGCGCCGCGCGGGCCACTCCGCCTGGCGGCGGTGGCGGTAGCACCGACGGGGCAGCTCCACAGGGGGTGGACGAGGTGACCGCGAGCCGCTGGCTGGCCGAGCACGCCTGGCTGCCCGGGCTGACCCTGCCCGGGCTCGCCAACGCCCACTCGCACGCGTTCCACCGGGCGCTGCGCGGGCGCACCCACGGCGGCCGGGGCGACTTCTGGACCTGGCGCGACCAGATGTACGCGGTCGCGTCCCGGCTCGACCCCGACTCGTACCTGGCCCTGGCCCGCGCCGCGTACGCGGAGAGGGCGCTGGCCGGGATCACCTGCGTCGGCGAGTTCCACTACCTGCACCACGGCCCCGGCGGCGCCCCGTACGGCGAGGCGAACGCGATGGGCGCGGCGCTGGTCGAGGCCGCCGCGCACGCCGGCGTCCGGATCACCCTGCTGGACACCTGCTACCTGACGGCCGGCGTGGACGGCGCGCCGCTGGCCGGCCCGCAGCGGCGCTTCGGCGACGGCGACGCGCTGCGCTGGGCCGAGCGGGGCGCGCCGCTGCACGTCCACCTGTCGGAGCAGCCCGCCGAGAACGACGCCTGCCGGGCCGTGCACGGGTGCACCCCGACCCGGCTGCTCGCCGACCACGGGGTGCTCGGGCCGAGCGCCACCGCCGTGCACGCCACCCACCCGACCAGCGCCGACGTCACGCACGTGATGGTCGACGGGCGGCAGGTCGTCGCCGACGGCCGGCACCTGACCGTGGACGTGCCGCGCGAGCTGCGCGCGGCCATCGAGGAGGTGACCCGGTGAGCGCACTGCTGGTCGACAACATCGGGGAGCTGGTCACCAACTCCACCGGCGGCGAGGACGGGCCGCTGGGCATCCGCCGCAACGCCGCCCTGCTCGTCGAGGACGGGCGGGTGGCGTGGATCGGGCCGGCCCGGTACGCGCCGGCCGCCGACCGGCGGATCGACGCCGACGGCGCCGCCGTGCTGCCCGGCTTCGTGGACAGCCACGCCCACCTCGTCTTCGCCGGGGACCGGGCCGCCGAGTTCGCCGCCCGGATGGCCGGCGAGCGGTACACGGGCGGGGGCATCCGGACCACGGTCGGCGCGACCCGGGCGGCGAGCGACGACGAGCTGCGCGCCACCGTGCGCCGGCTGCGCGGCGAGGCGATGCGGCAGGGCACCACCACGATCGAGATCAAGAGCGGGTACGGCCTCACCGTCGCCGACGAGGCCCGCTCGCTGCGGATCGCCGCCGAGTTCAGCGAGGACGCCACGTTCCTCGGCGCGCACGTCGTCCCCGCCGAGTACGCCGACCGCCCCGACGACTACGTGGGCATGGTCTGCGGGCCGATGCTCGCCGCCGCCGCCCCGCACGCCCGTTGGATCGACGTGTTCTGCGAGCGGGGCGCCTTCGACGTCGACCACGCCCGGGCGATCCTCGCCTGCGGGCAGGCGGTCGGGCTGGGCGTGCGGGTGCACGCCAACCAGCTCGGCCCCGGGCCCGGCGTGCAGCTCGGGGTGGAGTTGGGCGCGGCCAGCGTCGACCACTGCACCCACCTGTCGGACGCCGACGTCGACGCGCTGGCGGCGACGACGGTGGACTGGAGCTCGGGTGCGGAGACGACCACCGTCGCCACCCTGCTGCCCGGGGCCGAGTTCTCGACCCGGTCGCCGTACCCGGACGCGCGGCGGCTGCTCGACGCGGGCGTCACCGTGGCGCTGGCCACGGACTGCAACCCCGGGTCGTCGTACACGTCGTCGATGCCGTTCTGCATCGCGCTCGCCGTACGCGAGATGCGGATGACCCCGGCGGAGGCCGTCTGGGCCGCGACCGCCGGGGGCGCGCGGGCGCTGCGCCGCGACGACGTCGGCCGGCTGGAGCCCGGCGCGCGGGCCGACCTGATGATCCTCGACGCCCCGTCCCACCTGCACCTGGCCTACCGGCCCGGGGTTCCACTGATCCGCCAGGTTCTGCACAACGGAGTTCCCCAATGACGACCGTCACCGTCCAGCCCACGGGGATCTCCCCCGCCGACGTGCTCGCCGTCGCCCGCGGCACCGCCAAGGTCGTCCTCGACCAGTCCGCCGTGGACGCCATGGCGACCAGCCGGTCCATCGTGGACGGCATCGAGGCCGCCGGCCGCCCGGTCTACGGCGTGTCCACCGGGTTCGGGGCCCTCGCGAACACCTTCGTCGCGCCGGAGCGACGGGCCGAGCTCCAGCATGCGCTGATCCGCTCGCACGCCGCCGGGGCGGGCGCCCCGATGCCCCGCGAGGTGGTCCGGGCGATGATGCTGCTGCGGGTCCGCTCGCTGGCGCTGGGCCGCTCCGGGGTCCGCCCGCTGGTCGCCGAGGCGCTGGTGGACCTGCTCAACCGCGAGGTCACGCCGTGGGTGCCGGAGCACGGCTCGCTCGGCGCGTCCGGCGACCTGGCCCCGCTCGCGCACTGCGCGCTGGTGCTGCTCGGCGAGGGCTGGGTGCTCGGCCCGGCCGGCGACCGGATTCCCGCCGCCGAGGCGCTGCGCCGGGTCGGGCTCGCGCCGATCGAGCTGGCCGCCAAGGAGGGGCTGGCGCTGATCAACGGCACCGACGGCATGCTCGGCATGCTGCTGCTGGCGGTCCACGACGCGGCGCACCTGTTCACCATGGCCGACGTGACCGCGGCGCTGGCGATCGAGGCGATGCTCGGCTCGGAGCGGCCGTTCCTGCCCGAGCTGCACGCGATCCGGCCGCACCCCGGGCAGTCCGTGTCGGCGGCGAACATCCACCGGCTGCTCCAGGACTCGGCGGTGATGGACTCCCACCGCCACGACCTGTCGCACGCCGTGCAGGACGCGTACTCGATGCGCTGCGCGCCGCAGGTCGCCGGGGCGGCCCGAGACACCCTGGACTTCGTCCGCACGGTCGCCGACCGGGAGCTGGTGTCCGTGGTGGACAACCCGGTGGTGCTGCCCGACGGCCGGGTCGAGTCGACGGGCAACTTCCACGGCGCCCCGCTCGGCTTCGCCGCGGACTTCCTGGCCATCGCCGCCGCCGAGGTCGGGGCGATCGCCGAGCGCCGGGTGGACCGGCTGCTCGACGTCACCCGGTCCCGGGACCTGCCGGCGTTCCTCTCCCCCGACGCCGGGGTCAACTCCGGGCTGATGATCGCCCAGTACACCGCGGCCGGGATCGTCGCGGAGAACCGCCGGCTGGCGTCCCCGGCCTCCGTGGACTCGCTGCCGACCAGCGGCATGCAGGAGGACCACGTCTCGATGGGCTGGGCGGCGACGAAGAAGCTGCGCACCGTGCTGGACAACCTGACCAGCCTGCTCGCGGTGGAGCTGCTGGCCGCCGTGCGCGGCCTGCAGCTGCGCGCCCCGCTGGAGCCGTCCCCGGCCGGCCGGGCCGCACTGGCGGCGCTCGGGGACGTGGCCGGCGAGCCGGGGCCGGACGTCTTCCTCGCCCCGCTGATGGAGGCCGCCCGCGAGGTGGTGCGCGGCCCCGAGCTGCGCGCCGCGATCGAACGGCAGATCGGCTCGCTCGGCTGACCGGCGGGGCGGGTCAGGCCGCCGGGGGCAGCACCTTGGCGACCAGCTTGGCCAGCTCGCGCAGCGCCTTGCCGCGGTGGCTGACCGCGTCCTTCTCCTCCGGGGTCAGCTCCGCGTTGGTGCGGTCCCGCCCGTCGCCGAGGAAGATCGGGTCGTACCCGAAGCCGCCCTCGCCGCGCGGGGCGCGCAGCACCCGGCCGGCCTGGCGGCCGTCGACGAGGTGCTCCCTGCCGTTGGGCAGCACCAGCGCCACGGTGCAGACGAAGGCGGCGCCCCGGTACTCGTCCGGCACGTCGGCGATCTGGTCCAGCACGAGCTGGAGGTTGGCCTTGTCGTCGCCGTGCCGGCCGGCCCAGCGGGCGCTGAACACCCCGGGCATGCCGTTGAGCGCGTCGACGGCGATGCCGGAGTCGTCGGCGATGGTCGGCAGGCCGGTGCGCCGGCAGCCCTCCCGCGCCTTGATGAGCGCGTTCTCGCCGAAGGTCAGGCCCGTCTCCGGCAGCTCCGGGTACTGCTCGACGTCGTCGAGGCCGAGCAGGGCGATCCGGTGCGCGCCGAGCGCGCCGTCGAGGATCCGCTGCAGCTCGATGAGCTTCTTGCGGTTACGGGTGGCGAGCAGGACCTTGTTCATGAGAGAGCCTTCCGCTGGGCATCGGCCAGTTCCGCGCAGCCGGCGACGGCCAGGTCGAGCAGGGCGTCGAGCCGGTCCCGGGCGAAGACGCCGGACTCGCCCGTCCCCTGCACCTCGACGAAGTCGCCCGTGCCGGTGCAGACCACGTTCATGTCCACCTCGGCCGCCACGTCCTCTTCGTAGCAGAGGTCGAGGCGCGGCTCGCCGGCGATGACGCCGACGCTCACCGCGGCGACCGACCGGTGCATCACCCTGTCCACCTTGCCGGCCAGCGCCCTGCGCTCGGCCAGCCAGGTCACCGCGTCGTGCAGCGCCACGTACGCGCCGGTGATCGCCGCCGTGCGGGTGCCGCCGTCGGCCTGGAGCACGTCGCAGTCGAGCACGATCGAGTTCTCGCCGAGGGCCTTGAGGTCGACGCCGGCCCGCAGGCTGCGCCCGATGAGCCGGGAGATCTCGTGGGTACGCCCACCGATGCGGCCCTTGACGCTCTCCCGGTCGGAGCGGGTGTTCGTGGCCCGGGGCAGCATCGCGTACTCGGCGGTGACCCAGCCGAGCCCGGAGCCCCTGCGCCAGCGGGGCACACCCTCGGTGACGCTCGCCGTGCACAGCACCCGCGTCCCGCCGAACTCGACGAGCACGGAGCCCTCCGGGTGGGTGCTCCAGCCCCGGGTCAGCGTCACCGGTCGAAGTTGGTCGGGCCGCCGCCCGTCAGGTCGTGCCATCCCTGCACCCTATGCGGTGCGGCCGTCCGGCCACCGCTCGCCCCGGCCCCTCTCAGTCGCACTCCTGGACGCGGACGTTCAGCACGAGCGGCCGATCCCAGCCGGTCGGCACCTGCTCCAGCCCGGTCGTGGTCGCGGTCGCCCGGCAACCCTTCACCCGCCACGTCCAGGTGCAGGTGGGGCCGCCGTACTGGAAGCCATTGGCCACGCAGCGCGTCACGTCCTCGATCTTCGCGTCCTGCGCGCCGGCCGCGACGAGCCACTCGTGCACCCGCTCGCCGAGGTCCACCGGGCACCGGCCCTGCGGGCAGGTGAACCGGTACACCCGCAGCGACGAGTCGTCGCCCTCGACGAGCCCGTCGGAGGTGAAGCTGCGCGGCGAGCCCCAGTCCGTGAAGATCGCCCTCCGCTCGGCCATGTCCTGCCGGGGCACCCACCAACCCACGTACCCGGCGATGCCGCCGCCGGCGCAGAGCCCCATCGCGAGCAGCCCGGCGAGCAGGACGAAGAACACCCGCAGCCCGGTGGACCGGCGCGGGCCCGGCCGGCGGGTGCGGGTACGCGCTCGCCGGGGGTGCCGGCGGGTACGGTCCGGCCGCCGCCGACGGCCGGGGAGCCGGCCACGGCCCGGCCTGGGCGGGCGGTGTCGGCGGGAACGGCGGGCCGGACGGAGCTGGCGGAGGGGTCGGCGGATGGGGCTGCCAGCCGGCCGCCCCGGAGGGGGAGTCGCTCACCAGCGGGATCCTAGGGGGACGACGGCGGGTTCGAGGCCCCGGTCGGGGCCGCCGGCCCCGCAGCCGCCCGGTGCGCGGCGAGGAAGCCGGCAACGGCGGCCGGCCAGCCGAACCGCTCCGCCCGGGCGCGGGCGGCCGCCCGGCGGTGGGACTCCGGGAGGTCGAGCAGCCGGGTCACGGCGGCCGCGAACGACGCGGGCGTCCCGTGCGCGGTCGCCCCGGCCGGGCCGAGCACCTCGGGCAGGGCGCTCGCCGCGTCGGCCACCACCGGCGTGCCGCAGGCGAGCGCCTCCAGCCCGGCCAGGCCGAACGTCTCCACCGGCCCGGGCGCCAGCACCACGTCCGCGCTGGCCAGCAGCGTGGCCACCGCAAGCCGGTCCGGCAGGAAGCCGGTGAAGTGTACGGGCAGGTCGGTGGCGCGCCGGACCAGAGCGGCCCGCAGCGGCCCGTCGCCGGCCATCACGAGCGTCGCCGGCAGCCCGGCCCGGCGCAACGCGGCGAGGGCGTCGACAGCGAGGCCCGGTCGTTTCTCCGGCGACAGCCGGGCGCAGTGCACCAGCAGGATCTCCGTGTCGTCGGCGTACCACTCGCGGACGCCGGGGTCGGCGCGTCCGGGATGGAACGTCTCCAGGTCGACGCCGAGCGGCACCAGCGACACGTCGGGCGCGCCGAGGCGGTGGAACTCCTCCGCCGCCCACCGGGTGGTGCAGACGATCCGGTCGTACGCGCGGACGGTGGCCGCGTTCAGCCGGTCGGCGAGCCGGCGGGCGGCGGGGCGGGGCAGCCTCCACTGAGCCAGCAGGCCGGTGAGGCTCTCGTGCGACACCATCACCGACGGCACGCCGTTGGCCCGCGCCCAACTGCCCGCCCAGCGCAGGGTGGACCGGTCGGACACCTCCAGGCGGTCCGGCGCGAGCGAGTCGAGCACCCGGACCACGTCCCGCCGGCTGGTGAGCAGCCGGTAGCCGCCGCTGCCGGGAACCGCGGGCCCGGGCAGCGTCAGCAGGCGGCCGTGTCCGTGCCGGGTGTCCTCGTGCCGCGGGCCCGGCACCAACAGGACGGGGTCGTGTCCCGCGGCCCGGTATCCCGCGCCGAGGTGGCGCAGCGCCGTGCGGAGCCCGCCGGAGCGCGGGGCCACGAAGTTCGCCAGCCGGACGATGCGCAGGCCGGACGGCGCCGGCCCGGGCGCCACCGACGGGTCTCCCATGTCGGTCATCACGCGGCCGGCAGGGCGCGGGCGGAACCCGCGGCGGCCTGGACCGCCCGGTAGTGGGCGATCAACTCGTCGCCGACGGCGGTCCAGCTGCGCCCCTCGACCATCGCCCGCCCGGCCGCGCCGTACGCGGCGCGGCGGGCGGGGTCGGCGGCCAGCGCCGCGACCGCGTCCGCCAGCGCCTCCGCGTCGCCGGGCGGCACGAGCAGGCCGGTCTCACCCGTGCGCACCAGGTCCACCGGTCCGCCGCTGGCGGGCGCGACGACGGGTACGCCGCTGGCCGCGGCCTCCTGCAGGGTCTGGCCGAAGGTCTCGTGCGGGCCGGTGTGCACGAAGACGTCGAGGCTGGCGTAGAGCCGGGCCAGCGCCGCGCCGTGCTGCACGCCGAGGAAGGTCACCTTCGGCAGGGCCCGTTCCAGCTGCCCACGGGCGGGGCCGTCGCCGGCCACCACCACGCGGACGCCGGGCAGCCCCGCGGTTGCCGCGAGCAGATCCACCTGCTTCTCCGGGGCCAGCCGGCCGACGTATCCGACCAGGGTCTCGCCGGCGGGGGCGAGCGTGCGACGCAGCGACGGGCAACGGTGGGCCGGGGCGAACCGCTCGGCGTCGACGCCGCGCCGCCAGAGCCAGACCCGTTCGACGCCGTTGGCGCTCAGATCGGCGGCGGCCCGGGTGGACGGAGCGAGGGTCCGGTGCGCCGAGTTGTGAATGGCTCGGAGCCGCCGCCACGCCGCAGCCTCGCCCCAGCTGACGCGGTAGGCCCGGGCGTACGCGGCGACATCGGTCTGGTAGACGGCGACCGTGGGCAGCCCGTGCCGGGCGGCCACGGCGGCCGCCCGGGCCCCGAGCACGAAAGGGCTGGCGAGGTGTACCACGTCCGGCCGGTGGGCCAGCAGGGCCTCCGGCAGCCGCCCGCCGGGCACCCCGAGCCGGAATCCCTGGTAGCGCGGCAGCGGCACGCTGGGGATCCGGATCACGGGGTACGGCTGCCGGCCGGTGTCCCGGTGCCTTGCGGCGGGGGCCGGCGCGATGACCAGCGGCTCGTGGCCGCGGCGCAGCAGGTGTTCGGCGCTCCGCACGACCGAGTGCGCCACGCCGTTGACGTCCGGGGGGAACGACTCGGTCACGATGGCGATGCGCATGGCCCCACCGTGGGGGTCGCAACGGTGCATCAGGCGACGGGCGGCTGACGGGCCGGCGAACAGTGCGGCACAACACGGCGCGCCGCCGGGGCGGCGGCGTTCAGACCTCGTACGACGCGCCGGCGCGGACCACCTCGAGCGGACCGGCGTACGCCGCCCCGGCCGCCTCCACGGTCATCGCCTCGCTGCCCCACGCGGCCACGAGATGGGTCAGCAGCAGCCGCCCGACGCCCGCCTTGGTGGCCGCCTCGCCGGCCTCCCGGCCGGTCAGGTGCAGGTCCGGCGGGTTCTCCACCCCGTCGAGGTAGCTGGCCTCGCAGAGGAAGACGTCGGCGCTCTGGGCCAGCCGCAGCAGCGCCTCGCACGGCGCGGTGTCCGAGGAGTAGCAGAGCACCCGGCCGTCGTGCTCCAGCCGCACCCCGTACGTCTCGACCGGGTGGTTCATCCGGTCCACCGTGACCGTGAACGGTCCGATCGGGAAGGTGCCCGGCTGCAGCCCGTAGAACTGGTACACGTCGTCGACCGTGCCGTCCTCCTGCCCGTACGCGGAGGCCAGCCGGTCGGGCGCGCCGGAGGGCGCGTACACCGGCAGGGCCGGGTACGGGCCGTCCGGGGCGTACCGGCGGACCACGACGTACGACACGGCGTCGAGGATGTGGTCACAGTGCAGGTGGGTCAGCAGGATGGCGTCCGGGGCGTGCAGCCCGGCGTACCGCTGGAGAGTGGACA
Organism: Micromonospora sp. B11E3; assembly: GCF_039871625.1. Lineage (NCBI taxonomy): Bacteria > Bacillati > Actinomycetota > Actinomycetes > Micromonosporales > Micromonosporaceae > Micromonospora > Micromonospora sp. B11E3. Next base: position 58,081 of record NZ_JBDPMC010000013.1, read on the forward strand.
GGGCTCCCGGGCCGAAATCGATCAGGAGGCGGAAGCCCTCGGCCTCGACGAGATAGGCCGAACACGGGGAGTCGGGGCCGGGGAAGCTACCGGCGCAGCCCAGGACGGTCAGTCGCATCACGTCGTCCCGCTGTAACATATGGTAGTCGTCACGTCGGCCGCCACCCCGGGGATGATCTCCACCGACGCGTACGCCACGCTGCGCAGCCTACGCTGGCTCGCACCGGAGCAAGAATCATCTCGTGGAAGTTGTCACCAAGGTGACACCCACGCCGGGCGTACGGGAGGCGGAAAGCACGCGACGGGCCGCGGCCGTCACCCGGCCACGACCCGTCCCGTCGCTGTCGTCAGGCCCAGAGCTGACCTTCGAGGGCCTCCTCCGCCTCGGCGAGCGTGCCGCCGTACGCGCCGGTGGAGAGGTACTTCCATCCGCCGTCGGCGACCACGAACGCCACGTCGGCCCCCCGGCCGGCCCGGACCGCCTCGTGCGCGACCGCCAGGGCGGCGTGCAGGATGGCGCCGGTGGAGAAACCGGCGAAGATCCCCTCGACCTCCACCAACTGCCGGGTACGCAGCACGGCGTCGCGCGTGCCGACGGAGAACCGCCTCGACAGGACCGTGGCGTCGTAGAGCTCCGGGACGTACCCCTCGTCGATGTTGCGCAGCCCGTAGACCAGCTCGCCGTAGCGGGGCTCGGCGGCCACGACCTGGATACCCTCGACCTTCTCGCGCAGGTAGCGTCCGGTGCCCATCAGGGTGCCGGTGGTGCCCAGCCCGGCCACGAAGTGCGTGATGGTGGGCAGGTCACGCAGCAGCTCCGGCCCGGTCGTCTCGTAGTGCGCCCGGGCGTTGGCCTCGTTGCCGTACTGGTAGAGCATCACCCAGTCGGGGTGCTCGGCCGAGATCTGCTTCGCCGTGGCGACGGCCTGGTTCGACCCGCCGGCGGCCGGCGAGAAGATGATCTCCGCGCCGTACATCCGGAGCAGCTGGACCCGCTCGGCGGAGACGTTCTCCGGCATCACGCAGACCAGCCGGTAGCCGCGCAGCTTGGCCACCATCGCCAGGGAGATACCGGTGTTGCCGCTGGTCGGCTCCAGGATGGTGTCGCCCGGGCGCAGCCGGCCCTCCTCCTCGGCCCGGCGGACCATGAACATGGCCGCGCGGTCCTTGATGCTGCCCGTCGGGTTCCGGTCCTCCAGCTTCGCCCACAGCCGCACCGGCGGCGCCCCCTCGGGCACCGTCGGGGAGAGCCGGGGCAGCCCGACCAGGGGCGTGCCCCCGCAGGCGTCCAGCAGGCTGTCGTACCGAGACATGGCGACAGCCCTAGCGGGCGCCGCCGGCCACGGCCGGCAGGATGGTGACGCTGTCGCCGTCGTTGAGCTTGGCGTCCAGCGCGCCGAGGAAGCGGACGTCCTCGTCGTTGACGTAGACGTTGACGAACCGGTGCAGCGCGCCGGCGTCGGTGACCAGCCGGGCGCGCAGGCCCTCGTGCCGGGAGTCCAGGTCGGTCAGCAGGTCGCCCAGCGTGTCGCCGGCGCCCTCGACGACCTTCGCGCCGCCGGTGTAGCCGCGCAGGATGGTGGGGATGCGAACCTCGATGGCCATGGTGTCGTACTCCTTGTTCGGGTGTGTGGTGGCACGGTGACGGAAGGGAGAAGGATGTTTCGGCGCTGCGGGTGTCAGCGGTCGGAACACTCGTAGTCGACCGTCGCCGGGCTCTGCCCGAACATGTAGGACTGGACGGCGTGCGGGTCCACGCTGGCGTCCACGATCCGGACCGGCTCCTCGGTCACCACGCCGTCGACGATCCGGTAGGAGCGGATCTCCTCCGTGTCGGGCTCGCGGGTGGAGACGAGCAAGTAGTGGGCGTTCGGCTCGCCGGCGAAGGAGATGTCCGTGCGGGACGGGTACGCCTCGGTCGCGGTGTGGGAGTGGTAGATGACGACCGGCTCCTCGTCGCGGTCGTCCATCTCCCGCCACACCCGCAGGTGCTCCATCGAGTCGAACTCGTAGAAGGTCATGGAGCGGGCGGCGTTCTCCATCGGGATGTGCCGGGTGGGGGTGTCACTGCCGGCGGCGCCGGCGACCACGCCGCACGCCTCATCCGGGTGGTCCCGACGCGCGTGGGCGACGATCGCGTCGACGATCGACCGGTCGATGGTCAGCACGCCGTCCAGCCTAACGCCTGTTGGCCTTCACCCGAAGTGGCAGCGGTCACGCTCAGTCGATCATGGCGTTGAGCAGGGATTCCTGGAGGTACCCGAGATAGGCGTATACCGATAGTTGGAACACCCGGCTCGACGACGGGTCCGCGGCCACCGCCACGTCCAGTTCCGCGCCCAGGTCCGTGCCGTCCTTGATCTCCAGCCGGACGCCCATCGCCAGCCGCGCGTCGTTGAGCGCCCGCAGCCACGCCTCGGCCGCCTCGGCGTCGAGCGCCACCTCGCCGCTGGCCTCGGGCAGCGCGGCGAGGACCGCGCCGGCCTGGTCGATCTTGCCGGTCTTCAGGTCGCCCTCGGTGTAGCGGCGGAACTCCGCCGCACCGGGCGCGTCGTCCGGGTACGCCTCGGGGAACAGCCGGCCGACCACCGGGTCGGAGTGGTCGAAGCCGTCCGTGAGCAGGCCCACAACCTCGGAGGCCACCTTGCGCAGCACGCGGACCTCGTCCGGGGCGAGGGCGACGACGTACCGGTCGCCGCGGCGGCGGAACTCGCTCACGAGCGCTCCACCGTGGCCCACAGCCCGTACGCGTGCAGCTGCGCAGCGTCGTGCTCCATCCGTTCCCGGGCGCCGCTGGAGACCACCGCCCGCCCCTTGTGGTGCACGTCCAGCATCAGCTTCTCGGCCTTCTCCCGGCTGTACCCGAAGAGCTTCTGGAAGACCCAGGTCACGTACGACATCAGGTTGACCGGGTCGTCCCACACGATCGTCACCCACGGCCGGTCGAAAGCCGGCACCTCTTCGGTGTCCGGCGTCTCGACCGGTGCAACCTGCGGAGCCGCCATGCCCCCCATCGTGCCACCGGTTCCGCCGTGGCGATGAACCGGAGCGCCGGACCGGCCCGGATCGGCGCCGACGGGCCGCGCGAACGGCTCGCGCCCGAGCCCGACCGGGCGGCCGTCAGGCCAGCAGGATGCCGTGGTCGACAGCATCGGAGAGCACCACGCCGAGCGAGAGGCGGACCGCCTCGAACCGCCGGGAGACCTCCCGCGCGAGCTCCAGTTCGACCTCGCGCAGCGCCCGCTGCGCCCAGGAGCGCGCGCCACCCGGGTCGTCGTTGCCGGGCGTGCGCCAGTGCTGCCAGCATCCGCCGGAGAGCGCCACCGCCACGGGCGGCAGCACCTCGGTGCGCGCCGCGCCGGGGTAGCCGGAGACGGAGTCGACGGCGCCGGGGCCGGCCAGCTCGGCCACCCCGGCGGTGCTGGTGACGAGCAGCACCCGGTCGAGATCCTGGCCGGCCGGGTGGTCGGCGAGCCCGAAGTGCACGGCGTCGGCGATCCGCCGGCGCACCCCCTCCGCGACCGGGGCGCCGAAGACCCGGGCCGCGGCGTCGTCCAGGATCGCCCGCACCGCCCGGTCGCACTTGGCGGTGGCGAGCAGCGAGAGCGCCTCCATCTCCCGGTCCAGCAGCTGCGGCAGGCCCGCGCTGCCGACCCCGAAGACGATCTCCTGGACCACCCGCAGGTGGGTGCTGGCCAGCTCCAGGGCGAGGTCCTGGCGGATCCGCTGGGCGCAGGAGCGCGCCTGGCGGTCGAGCTGTTCGGACCACTCGGTCGGGTCCAGGCCCGGCAGCACCGACACCCGGCCGTGCGCCCCGGCCGGCACGGGCGGCTGGGCGCTGGCCCGGCGCAGCCCCTCCCCGACGGACCAGCCCACCAGCGCCCGACGCAGCGCGTCGGTCTCCTCCGGCCGCGCCGGACACCACCGCGCGCCGGCCAGCTCCGGCACGGCGGAGAGCAGGGCGGCGCGGTGCGCGGCGACGACCACCTCGACCGGGTCGACGGGCTCGGCCGCGGGCCGGCCGGCCCGCGGGTCCACCGGGGTGCCCGGGCGCGCGGCCGACGCCGGCGTCCCGCCCCCACCGTCGGGGCCCGCCGGCCCGGTGCGCCTCGCCCGGCCCCCGCGGCCACGGATCACCCGCCCCTCCGGCGCCGCCGCCTCGCCCCGGGCGACGGGCGCCCCGTCGGACGGCGGCGCCCACCCGGACGCGCCCGGCGTGACCACGAAGAAGACCTCGACCCGGCTGCGGGCGACCTCGGCCAGCAGGTGCAGCTCTGCGGCGGTGAACGCCTGGTCGGCGGCGATCACGAAGAGCAGCGCGCCGCCCCGGCCGACGGCGTCGCGCAGGATCTGCCCACCGGCGGGACCGAGCGTCTCGCTGTCCGGCGTGTCGACAAGGGTGAAGTGCCGCAGCAGCGGCTCGGCGAGGCTCAGCTCGACCCGGCGCGGCGGCCGGGCCAGGGCGGGGCCCGCCGCGGACCCGTCCGGCGCGTAGCTGTACGGCTCGCGGTAGCCCGGCACGTAGGCTGCGCGGGTGGCCACCCGGGCGTGATCGACCATCAGCCAGCTCCCCGTCGGGACGGCGAGCACGTCCGGGGCGAGGTCCAGCAGGGCGGCGAGCACGTCGCGGCGGGCGGCGCCGGCCGGACCGGCGGCGACCACGGCCAGGGGCTCGTCCGGCCCGGGCTCGGTCACCCCCAGCCGGGCCGGCAGCGGTGCGCACCGCGCGGGGCCGAACGGGCCACCGCCGGCATGATCGGGCACGTCGATCCCGGGGAGAGGGCCCGGCTTCATCAGGTGGCCTCCCGGTGAGGGCGGCCACGGGAACCCGGCCGCGTGTCTCTTCCGGCCGAGACAGCCGGATGCCGGAAGAGTACGGGCGAACGGCGTCGGCAACAGGCCACTCCGATACTCACGGGTAACCATCGGGTTACTCAATTTCCCGCGGTGACGGTACGTACGCGGACGTATCCGGATCGATATGCTGCTCCGATGAGTCGCTGGGAGTTCGTCGGCCGCCGGGATGAGCTCGACCGTCTGTTGACGGCGGCCACCGGGGCCGAGGGGCGCGGCCTCTTCTACCGCGGCTCCGCCGGGGTGGGCAAGAGCCGGCTGCTGCGCGAGTGCCTGGCCGCCCTGCCCACCGACCGGTACGCCGTGTGGTCGATCTCGGCCAGCGCCACCACGGCGGCCCTGCCCTTCGGCGGCCTCATCCAGGTCCTCCCCGCCGAGCAGCCGCAGGGGCTGTCGCCCGCGGGGGTGCTGCGCTGGGCCGTGGACCAGCTGCAACAGCAGGCGGCCGGGCGGCGGATCGTGCTGGCGGTCGACGACTCGCACCTGCTCGACCCGCCGTCGGCGGCGCTGGTGCACCTGATCGCCCGGGCCGACAACGCCACGGTGATCGGGACGCTCCGCGACGGCGAGCAGCTGCCGCTGCCGATCCGGGCCCTGTGGACCGACGGCCTGGTCGACCACGTGGAGCTGACCCCGCTGGGGCTCTCCGACACCACCGGGCTGCTCGCGGCCATCCTCAAGGGGCCGGTCGACGGCCGGTCCGCCGAGCGGCTGTGGCGGCTCTCCGGCGGCAACCCGCTGCTGCTGCGCGAGCTGGTGATGGCCGCCCCGGACGGCGAGCTGAGCCGCGCGTACGGGATGTGGCGCTGGACCGGCGGCCTGGAGCTGGCCCCCAGCCTGTCCGACCTGATCGACACCCGGATCGGGCAGCTCACCCCGGGCGTGCGGGCCGTGCTGGAGCTGGTCGCCTTCGGCGAGCCGCTGGGCCTGCACCTGCTCTACCAGGCGGTGGAGCCGACCGACGTGGAGACCGCCGAGGAGCGCGGCCTGATCGCGGTGGAGCACAACGACCGCCGGGTCGACGTGCGGCTGGGCCACCCGCTCTACGGCGAGGTGATGCGCCGCCGCTGCCCGGTCAGCCGGACCCGGCGGTTGCAGGCCCGGCTCGCCGAGCTGCTGGAGGCGGTGGGCAAACGCCGCCGGGGCGACCTGCTGCGGGTGGCGGTGTGGCGGCTCGACTCCGGCACCGCGCAGAATCCGGCGCTGCTGCTCGACGCGGCCGCGCAGGCGTTCGCCCGGTACGACGTACCGCTGGGGACCCGGCTGGCCCGCGCGGCGCTGGACGCCGACGGCGGCTTCGACGCCGCGGAGCTGCTGGCCACCATCCTGATGTTCGCCGACCGGCCCGAGGAGGCCCTGGCGATGCTCGACGCCGTCGCCGCGGACGCGTCCGGCCCGGGGCGGCGCGCCCGGTGGCTCACGGTCCGGGGCATGGTCAGCTACTGGGGACTCAACCAGGAGTCCACGGTGGAGGAGATCGCGGCCCGGGGCGCGGAGCTGACCGACGCGAGCGAACGGGCCCGCGTCAACGCCTTCGAGGCGATCATGCGGCTGCACCGGCTGGACACGACCGGCGCGGTACGGCTGGCCCGGGCGGTGCTGGACCGGCCGGCCGCCGGGGTGGCCGCCCGCGAGCTGGCCCGGTGCACCCTCGCCCACCTCCAGGCCGCGCAGGGGCAGCTGACCCGCAGCGCCGCCGCGATCCGGCAGGTGCAGGCCGAGGCGGCCCGCTGGCGCGGCGACATGCCCTACCTCCAGCTGGCGCTGGAGCTGGCCCGGGGCACCCGGCTCACGCTCGGCGGCGACCTGGCCGGCATCGACGCGATCGTCGCCGACGAGTTCGCCGACCTCGCGGGCGAGGGCGACTTCCGGCTCGGCACCGGCTACCTGGCCATCCTCCAGGCGTACGCGGCTCGGCTGCGCGGCCAGAGCGGCACCGCGCTCAAGACCAGCCTCGGCGCGTGCGCGGTGCTGGCCACCAGCCGGGTGTACGCGGGCCTGGCCCACGCCGAACGGGCCCAGGCGGCGGCGCTGCGCGGCGACGCCGCGCACGCCGCGGAGGCGATGGCCGAGGCGGACCGGACCCACGCGCCGGGGATGGCGGTGCTCTACCCCTGGCTGGAGCAGGCCCGCGGCGCCGCGCTCGCCGCCGCCGGCGACCTGCCGGGCGCCGCCAAGCACCTCGCCGCCCTTGCCGACCGGCTCCGTGCGGACGGCCTCGCCGGCCACGAGGTGCTCGTCCTGCACGACCTGGTCCGGCTCGACCAGGCCGCCGCCCCCGTCGGCCCGACCTGCACCGACGGCGGCCGGCGGACGGTGGCCCAGCGGCTGACCGAACTCTCCGAGCGGGTCGACGGCCCGCTGCCGCCGCTACTGGCCCGGTACGCGCGCGCCACCGTCGCCGACGCGGCCGACGACCTGCTCACCGTGGCCGACGACTTCGCCGCGCTGGACCTGCGGGTCTTCGCCGCGGAGGCGACCGCGGCGGCGCTGCACCGGCTGCGAAGCGACCGGTCCAACTCGGCCTCGGTCGCCCACGAGCGCCTCGGCGAGCTGCTCAGCCGGTGCGACCAGGTCGTCACCCCCGCGCTGCGGCTGGGCCAGCCCACCCTGACCGAGCGGGAGTGGGAGATCGCCCGCCTCGCCGCCGAGGGGGTGACCAGCCGGGCCATCGCCGAGCGGCTCTTCCTGTCCAGCCGGACGGTGGAGAACCACCTGCAGCGCGTCTACAGCAAGCTCGGGGTGGCCGGGCGGTCCGCGCTGCGGTCCGCGCTGCGGTCGTTGCCGGGGCAGGACGGCGAGCTCGCGGGCTGATCTCTAGGCTGGTCGGGTGAGCACCCTTCGCCCCGCGCTGCTGACCGACCACTACGAGCTGACGATGGTCGGCGCCGCCCTGCGGGACGGCACGGCCGACCGTCCCTGCGTCTTCGAGGTGTTCACCCGGCGGCTGCCCACCGGGCGCCGGTACGGCGTGGTCGCCGGCACGGCCCGGCTGGTCGAGATGATCCGCGACTTCCGGTTCTCCCCCGCCGAGATCGACTTCCTGCGCCGCACCGGCGTCGTCGACGACCGGGCCGCCGAGTGGTTGACCGGGTACCGCTTCACCGGCGACGTCGACGGGTACGCCGAGGGCGAGCTGTTCTTCCCCGGCTCCCCCATCCTCACCGTCTCCGGCGGGTTCGCCGAGTGCGTGGTGCTGGAGACGCTGGTGCTGTCCGTGCTCAACCACGACTGCGCCGTCGCCGCGGCCGCCGCCCGGATGGTCACCGCGGCCCGCGGCCGGACGCTGATCGAGATGGGTTCCCGGCGCGCCCACGAGGAGGCGGCGGTGGCCGCCGCCCGCGCCGCGTACCTGGCCGGGTTCCGGTTCACCTCCAACCTGGCTGCCGGCGAACGGTACGCCATCCCGACCGCCGGCACCGCCGCGCACGCGTTCACGCTGCTGCACGACGACGAGCGGGCGGCGTTCGCCTCGCAGGTCGCCACGCTGGGCAAGGACACGACGCTCCTGGTCGACACGTACGACATCAGCCAGGGCATCCGCAACGCGATCGAGGTGGCCGGGCCCGAGCTGCGGGCCGTCCGGATCGACTCGGGCGACCTCGCGGTCATCGCCCAGCAGTCCCGCGAGCTGCTCGACTCCCTCGGCGCCACCGAGACGAAGATCGTCGTCTCGGGCGACCTCGACGAGTACGCCATCGCCGCGCTCGCCGCCGAGCCGGTCGACATGTACGGCGCGGGCACCGCGGTCGTCACCGGCTCCGGCGCGCCCACCGCCGGCCTGATCTACAAGCTGGTGGAGGTGGCGGGCCGGCCGGTCGTGAAGCGCTCCGAGCACAAGGCCACCATCGGCGGGCGCAAGGTCGCCGTCCGCCGGCACAAGCCGACCGGCACCGCCACGGAGGAGGTCGTCGTCCCGCAGGGCGTACCGGACCGGCAGCCCCACGACCGGCTGCTCCAGCGGTCGTACGTCGTCGCGGGCGAGCCGGTAACACTGCCCACGCTGGACGAGTCGCGGGAGCACCTGCGGCAGTGCCTGATCTCCATCCCCTGGGAGGGCCTGAAGCTCTCGGCCGGTGACCCGGCGATCCCGGTCACGGTCGTCCCCGCCGCCTGACTCCACTCCCCGAAGGAGCACCCCCGTGGGCAACGCGCTGATCATCGTCGACGTGCAGAACGACTTCTGCGAGGGCGGGTCCCTCGCCGTGGCCGGCGGGGCCGGCGTGGCGGCCGGGATCTCCCGGCTGCTCGCCGCCGAGCCCGACCGCTGGGACCACGTCGTGGCCACCAAGGACTACCACGTCGACCCGGGGTCACACTTCGGCGACCCGCCGGACTACGTCGAGTGCTGGCCCGCGCACTGCGTGGTCGGCACACCCGGCTCGGAGTTCCACCCCGAGCTGGACACCAGCCGCGTCGAGGCGGTCTTCCACAAGGGCGAGTACGCCGCGGCGTACTCGGGCTTCGAGGGGCACGCCGCCGACGGCGAGTGCCTGGCCGACTGGCTGCGCCGGCATGGCGTCGACACGGTCGAGGTCGTCGGCATCGCCACCGACCACTGCGTGCGGGCCACCGCCCTGGACGCGGCCCGGTCGGGGTTCGCCACCACCGTGCTGCTCGACCTCACCGCCGCCGTGGCCCCGGAGACCACCGACGTGGCGCTGCGCGCCATGGAGGGCGCCGGAGTGGCGATGCGCGGGCAGCCTGTGATCAGGGCCGCCTGACGCGGTAAACGGCTGGCGGTGCGCGGCGAGGCGATGGGCCTGCACGGCTCGGCCGTGACAGTCGGGGTCGCGCTGGGCGCCCCGCTGGCCGGCGCGGTGATCGACGCCAGCGCGCCACCGTGGGGGTTCGTGGTCATCGGCGTGATCGGCGTGCTGGTCACCGCCGCAGTGCTCCCCGCCGAGCTGCGCCACCGCCGCGCCCCGGCTCCGGAGCCCGCCCCGACACCGGAGCCGGCCCCGCTGGCCGGCTGACGGCCCCCGGGGACGCTCGCCCACTCCGGCGCTGCTGCCCTGGCGCCACGGGCCCGGCGGCCGCACCTTCCGGTCGAGACGCTCGCCCACTCCGGCACTGCTGCCCCGGCACCGCGGCCCGGCGCGGCCGCAACTTCCGGGAAGTTGCGGTCTCGACCGGCCGGGAAGGGGACAACTTCAGGGATGTTGTGGCCTCGACCCGGGCCCGGGCCCGGGTCGGGGTCGGGGTCGGGCCGGGGTCGAGGTCGACCGGGGTCGGGGTCGGGCACGGGGCAAGGGCACGGGGGGAAGGCACGCGGGAAACGGGTGGAACACGGCGACGGGCGCCGCACCCCCAGTGGGGTGCGGCGCCCGTCGTAGCGGTCGGTCAGCGCCGGTCGGCGTTGCTCGCGGTGTCCTCCTGGTAGCTGGCGCCACCGTCGGCCTCGCTGGTCAGCGGCTTGGCGCCGCCCTCCGGCGGCCCGGCCAGGCTCTGGCCGCCGGCGGCCAACTCCGGGAACTTCGCGTCGAACGCGGGGCGCTCGGAGCGGATGCGCGGCATCCGGTCGAAGTTACGCAGCGGAGGCGGCGAGGTGGTCGCCCACTCCAGCGAGTTGCCGTGGCCCCACGGGTCGTCGACCTCGACCACCGGGCCGGTCTTGTACGACTTCCAGCAGTTGTAGATGAACGGCAGGGTCGAGATACCGGTGATGAACGCGCCGATGGTGGAGATCGTGTTCAACGTGGTGAAGCCGTCGCTCGGCAGGTAGTCGGCGTAGCGGCGGGGGAAGCCCTCCGCGCCCAGCCAGTGCTGCACCAGGAACGTGGTGTGGAAGCCGATCATGGTCAGCCAGAAGTGCACCTTGCCGAGCCGCTCGTCGAGCATCCGGCCGAACATCTTCGGGAACCAGAAGTAGATGCCGCCGAAGACGGCGAACACGATGGTGCCGAAGAGCACGTAGTGGAAGTGCGCCACCACGAAGTACGAGTCCGAGATGTGGAAGTCCAGCGGCGGGCTGGCCAGCAGCACGCCGGTCAGGCCACCGAAGAGGAACGTCACCAGGAAGCCGACGGCGAACAGCATCGGCGTCTCGAAGCTGATCTGGCCCCGCCACATGGTGCCGATCCAGTTGAAGAACTTCATGCCGGTCGGCACGGCGATCAGGTAGCTGAGGAAGCTGAAGAACGGCAGCAGCACCTGGCCGGTGACGAACATGTGGTGCGCCCAGACGCTCATCGACAGGGCGGCGATGCCGACGGTCGCGGCCACGAGGCCCTTGTAACCGAAGATCGGCTTCCGGGAGAAGACCGGAATGATCTCGGAGATGATGCCGAAGAACGGCAGCGCGATGATGTAGACCTCGGGGTGGCCGAAGAACCAGAACAGGTGCTGCCACAGCATCGGGCCGCCGGTGGCCGCGTCGTACACGTGGGCGCCGATCAGCCGGTCCGCGGCGAGCGCGAACAGCGCGGCGGCCAGCAGCGGGAAGACCAGGATCGCCAGCAGGCTGGTGACCAGCAGGTTCCAGGTGAAGATCGGCATCCGGAACATGGTCATGCCGGGGGCGCGCAGGGTCAGGATCGTGGTGATCATGTTCACCGCGCCGAGGATCGTGCCGAGGCCGGAGATGGCCAGGCCGACGATCCACATGTTGGCGCCCACGCCGGGCGAGTGCTGCGCGTTGCTCAGCGGGACGTACGCGAACCACCCGAAGTCGGCGGCGCCGCCCGGGGCGATGAAGCCGGCGGTGGCCATGGTGCCGCCGAACAGGTACAGCCAGTACGCGAAGGCGTTGAGCCGGGGGAACGACACGTCCGGGGCGCCGATCTGCAGCGGCACCACGTAGTTGCCGAAGGCGAACACGATCGGCGTCGCGAAGAACAGCAGCATGATCGTGCCGTGCATCGTGAACAGCTGGTTGAACTGCTCGGGCGACAGGAACTGCATGCCCGGTCGGGCCAGCTCGGCCCGCATGATCAGGGCCATCAGGCCACCGATCATGAAGAACACGAACGCGGTGACCATGTACATGATCCCGATCTGCTTCGCGTCCGTGGTCCGCAGCAGCCGCGCGAGGGCCGACCCCTTGACCGGCTCTCGGACCGGCCAGGGCCGGGTCACGACCGGCTTGGGTGCGACGGTGGTCACGAGTGGCCTCCGGTTCTGGTTTGTCCCGCTCGGCACGCCCTGGTCATCTGCGAGCCGTCATCCGCAAGGAGGATAGTCCCCCGCAGGTGGGGGCACCGCGTGGGGTGGCCGGGCAGGATGGAGGGTCGCCCTACAGCGGGTCGACGAGCAACCGGTAGTGCTCGCCGAAGATGCGCCCGCCGCGCCCGCGCAGCAGCGGGTCGCGCAGCGCCGGCGGCACGTCGCGGGTCCGGTTGCGGTCCCGGGTCCGGTCCCGCACCCACCGGGTACGCGGACGCCGCCGACTCTCGTACGCGACCAGGGCCGCCTCGACCGAACCGGCCGCCTTCAGCGCCTCGGCCAGCACCACCGCGTCCTCCAGCGCCATGGCCGCGCCCTGCGACAGGGTCGGGGCGGTGGCGTGCGCGGCGTCGCCGACGAGCAGCACCCGCCCCCGGGACCAGCGCCCCAGCTCGACCTCGTCGGTCACGCTGACGTGCACCTGGTCCAGCGCCTCCAGCACCCGCGGCACGGGCCCGCCGTACGAGCCGAACAGCTCGCGGAGCCGGGCCAGCGGCTCCGCCGGGGCGGCGGCGCCCGCCTCGTCGGCGTAGCAGTAGAGCCGCCCGGCGCCCAGCGGCACCACGAGGAACCCCGACCGCTGGCCGAGCAGCGCGGTCCACTCGGTGACCGGCGGGCCGCCCCGCACGACGCCGCGGTACACCACCTGCCCGGCGGGGCGGGGCGGCCCGCCCAGCGCGGCCAGCGAGCGCACGGTCGAACGGGGGCCGTCCGCCCCGATCACCAGGTCGTACTCGGCGGCCGTCCCGTCGGCGAAGGTGACGCCCACGGCCGCGGGCAGCAGCTCGACGGCGCTCACCTCGGCGCCGTGCCGGACGGCGCCGCCGGCCCCGGTGAACAGGACGCGGTGCAGCTCGGCGCGGGGCAGGGCCCGGCACTCGCCGACGCCCGCCCACAGGGCGTCGAGGTCGACCTCGCACAGCGGGACGCCGGCGGCGTCGAAGAAGCGCTGCCGGTGGATGATCCGCCCGAGCGGGCGCACCGGGCCGTGCAGTTCGAGCCGGCGCAGCGCCCGCGCCGCGTTGCCGGGCAGGTAGAGGCCGGTGTCGACGAGTTCCGACGTGGGCAGCTTCTCGGTGACGTCGGGCCGGAAGCCCACCATCCGCAGTGCCCGGGCCACGGCCAGGCCGGCGATGCCCGCGCCGACGACGAGGATGCGCAGGGGGGAGCCACGCATGAGGTGTACGCCTCCGGAGGGGTGGGGCACGCATTGGAGGCAAGAGACTACTCCGCGCGATAGCCGCACGGTAGGGCTCTTCGTCCCATTCTGATCAGCGGTCGGCTGGCCGCGACTCACAGATACGCCGTCGACGCCGCTTCAGATGGAAGATCAGCTCGGGTACGTCCATGACTGATGATCGGTTGTCGAGCCCGGGAATCACCGACCCAGGGCGTCGATGTCGCGCATCTCCTCCGCCGTCAGCGAGAAGCCGAACACGTCGAAGTTGGCGCGGATGCGTTCGGGCGTCACCGACTTGGGGATCACCACGATCTCGTGGTCGATGTGCCAGCGCAGCACCACCTGCGCCGGGGACGCGTCGTGCGCGGCGGCGACCCGGGCCAGCACCGGATCCGACAGGTCGCTGGTCTTGAACGGGCTGTAGCCCTCCAGCACGACACCCCGGTCCCGGTGCGCGGCGTGCGTCCGCCGGTCGTACAGGGTGGGGCTCCAGCGGATCTGGTTCACCGCCGGGGTCTCCTCGGTGGCCTGGATCAGCTCGTCGATCTGGCTGACGCTGTAGTTGCTGACCCCGACCGCGCGGGCCAGTCCCTCGTCCCGGGCCGCCAGCAGCTCCCGCCAGGTGGGGATGCTGTCCCCGGGCGTGGCCGGCGGCCAGTGGATCAGCCACAGGTCGACGTGGTCGGTGTCGAGGGCGCGCAGGCTCTCCTCGATGGTCTCCCGCTCCCGGCCCACCCGTTCCGGCGGAAGCTTCGTGGTGATGAAGAGGTCCTCCCGGCGCACCCCGCTCTCCCGGACCGCCCGGCCCACCTCCCGCTCGTTGCCGTACATCGTGGCGGTGTCGATGTGCCGGTAGCCGGCGTCGAGGGCGGCGAGCACGGCGTCGTAGCCGGCCTGGCCCGTGGCCTGCCAGGTGCCGAAGCCGAGCAGCGGCATCCGGACGTCGCCGGCGAGTGGGACGGTGAGCTGGTCAACGCTCGTCATGCCGGCGGTTCTACCCCCGATCGCATCCGACATGCCCCCGGGCCCGCACAACGACGGAAGCGTTCGGAACGGTACGAACCGGACGGTCGGCGATGCCGGGGGGCACCGCGTACCGGAGAATGCGGGGATGGCCGACCGGCTGGAGGAGTACCGGCGCCGGAGGGACGCGAAGCGTACCCCCGAGCCGGTGCCGGAGCGGACGCCCGCGCCGAAGCGGGCGGGCCGGCGCAGGCCCCGGTTCGTCATCCAGCAGCACCACGCCCGCCGGCTGCACTGGGACCTGCGGCTGGAGCACGAGGGCGTGCTGGCGTCCTGGGCGGTGCCGCGCGGCCTGCCCCGGGAGCCGGGCCGCAACCACCTCGCCGTGCACACCGAGGACCACCCGATGGAGTACCTCACCTTCCACGGCGAGATCCCGGCCGGCGAGTACGGGGGCGGCCGGCTGCGGCTGCTCGACGACGCCGACGCCGACGTCACCGGGGCGTACCCGTGGCTGCGCGAGCTGGCCGAGGAGCTGGCGCCGACGGAGGCGGTCCTGGACGGCGTGCTGGTCGACATCGACCGGCGGGGCCGGGTCCGGCCGGCCCGGCCGGGCACCGGCGCTCGCGCCGGCACGACCGGCCAGTACCTGGTCTTCGACCTGCTCTGGCTGGAGGGCGTGCCCAGCGTCGAGGTGCCGTACGCGCAGCGCCGCGAACTGCTCGACGGTCTGGCGCTGGCCGGGGCGCACTGGCAGACTCCGCCGTGGTTCCCCGCCGCCGGGGCGGACGCGCTGCGGGCCGGCCGCGAGCAGGGGCTGCCCGGGGTGGTGGCGAAGCGGCTCGACTCGGCGTACGAGCCGGGCCGCCGCAGCCGGAACTGGCTGAGCATCGACGCAAGCTGAGGATGCGAGGAGCAGGCACGTGTACCTGACGCACCTGGAGTGCCCGCGCTGCGGCCGGGCGTACCCGGCGACGGAGCCGCAGAACCTGTGCCAGTGCGGCTCGCCCCTGCTGGCCCGCTACGACCTGGCGGCGGTCGCCGACACCGTCATGCCGGAACGGTTCATGCTGCGCCCGGCCGACCTGTGGCGCTACCGCGAACTGCTGCCGGTGGCCGACCCCCGGTATGTCACCACGCTGGGCGAGGGCTGGACGCCGCTGCTGCGCGCCCCGGCGTACGGCGCCCGGATCGGCATCCCCGACCTGATCGTCAAGGACGAGGGGCTGACCCCGACCGGCTCGTTCAAGGCGCGGGGGGCGGCGGTCGGGGTGAGCCGGGCCCGGGAGCTGGGCGCGACCCGGATCGCCATGCCGACCAACGGCAACGCGGGCGCGGCCTGGGCGACGTACGCGGCCCGGGCCGGGATCGGGGCGACCATCGCCATGCCGCTGGACGCGCCGGCGATCTGCCGCCGCGAGGTGCTGGCCGCCGGCGCCGACCTGCGCCTGGTCAACGGGCTGATCAGCGACGCCGGCCGGCACATCGCCGCGCTGGTGGCGGACTCCGGCGGCGCGATCTTCGACGCCGGCACGCTGCGCGAGCCCTACCGGCTGGAGGGCAAGAAGACGATGGGGTACGAGATCGTCGAGCAGCTCGGCTGGCAGGTGCCCGACGTGATCATCTACCCGACCGGCGGCGGGGTGGGGCTGATCGCCATCCACAAGGCGATGCGGGAGCTGCGCGAACTGGGCTGGATCGGCGACCGGCTGCCCCGGCTGGTGGCGGTGCAGTCGACCGGCTGCGCGCCGATCGTCCGGGCGTTCGCCAACGGGGACGAGCGGGCCGAACCGTGGGCGGACGCGCGGACGGTGGCGTTCGGCATCACCGTGCCGGCGCCGCTGGGCGACGAGCTGGTCCTGTCCGCGCTGCGGGCCAGCGCCGGCACGGCGGTCGCGGTGGACGACGCGGAGATCCTGGCCGACCTGCGGGACTTCGGCGCCGACGAGGGGCTGCTGCTGTGCCCCGAGGGGGCGGCCTGCCTGACCGCCGCCCGGCACCTGCGCGCCGGCGGGTGGATCCGGGCCGACGAGCGGGTGGTGGTGCTCAACACGGGCGCGGGCCTGAAGTATCCGGAGACGGTGGACGTCTCGGCCGTACCGGTGGTGGCCTGACCGGGGGCGCCCGGCGGCCTGGGCGGCCCGTCACGCGGTCGGCGGCTCGTCCGCGCCGGCCGCCTCCGCCGCGTCGGCCTCCTCCTTCGTCCGGTGCACCGCCTGGTCGGCGTGCTCCGGCGGGCCGTACACGGTGTAGAGGACCAGCGGGTTCGGGCCGGTGTTGACGAAGTTGTGCTTCGTGCCGGCCGGCACCGCCACCAGGTCCCCCTGGGCGACCGCCTTCTTCTCGCCGGCGACCCGGGCCTCGCCGGTGCCGCTGACGAACGTCAGGATCTGGTCGATCCCCTCGTGGATTTCCTCGCCGATCTCGCCGCCCGGCGGGATGGTCATGATCACAAGCTGGGAGTGTCGCCCGGTCCACAGCACCCGCCGGAAGTCCGGGCTCTTCTCGGCCACGGTCGCGATCGTGTAATGCTCCATGGCGCGCACATACCCCGTGGCGGCGCGCGTCACGCCGGTAACCCCAGATGGTGGAATTCGCCACTCTCCGAAGGTTTGGACCCCGCCGCACCGGGCATCGACACCATCGACCGGCCCGCGCGGCCGGTCGAGCCAAGTCCCCGCTGGCGTACCGCCGGGTGGCTGCGACGGTGGGAGACGGCCGGAGCGCGGCGACGTGACGACCTCAGGGTCGGGGCGGCGCCGTGCGCCCGTTTCCGTCGGCCGCCGATGCGCCGCTCAGTCGTCGAGCACCGGGTGCCCGCCGGCGCAGCGCACCTTCAGCTCCGACCGGCCGTCCGGCCCGACGAACCGGACCTTCGCCTCGTGGCCCGGCCCCCGCTCCACCTCGGCGGCCCGGTAGCCCTGCGCGGGGGTCCAGTAGACCAGCCGTACGCCGGCCGGCCCGCACTCGGCGACCGCGCTGCCGCCCCGCACCGTGAACTGCCGGCTCGCGCGAGGGGTCGCCGTGCCGCCCGTCGGGGCGGGGCCGGCGGACGGGGACGCGTCCGTGCCCGACGTGGCGGGCGACGGCATCGGTGAGGCGAGGGCGTCGGCGACGTCCCGGGCGCTGCGCACCCCGCCCGGCGTGCCGGTGATGCTGTCCCCGATCAGCCGGACCGCGGCCAACCCGACGACGGTGGCCACCGCGACGGTGACCAGCCAGCCGACGACGGCAAGGAACGGGTGACGGCCCATGCCCCCAATATCCCCGGTCCCGCGTTACGGCCGGCACCGGGCAACGCTAAGGGACGGTTAACGGGCTCGGGTCCACGACGGCCGGGGGCTAGCCTGCCTGCTGTGCCCCGCCTGCTGCTCATCGAGGACGACCTGACGATCCGGACGCCGCTGGTACGGGCGCTGCGCGAGCGGGGTCACGCGGTCGCCGCCTCGTCGACCGCGCTGGACGGCCTGCGCGACGCCCTCGACGAGCGGCCGGACCTGGTCGTGCTCGATCTCGGGCTGCCCGACCTGGACGGCCGTGAACTGCTGCGGATGCTGCGCGCGGTCAGCGCGGTGCCGGTCATCGTGGCCACCGCGCGGGACGACGAGGCGGAGATCGTCCGGGTGCTCGACGCCGGCGCCGACGACTACGTGGTCAAGCCGTTCACCGCCGCCCAGCTCGACGCGCGGGTCCGGGCCGTGCTGCGCCGGGCCGCCGGCACCGCCGAGGGCGACCCGACCCTGGTCGTCGGCGGGCTGCGGGTCGACCCCCGCTCCCGGCAGGTCACCCTGGACGGGGTCGCGGTGGAGTTGACGCCCCGGGAGTTCGACCTGCTGCACCACCTCGCCGCGCGGGCGGGCCAGGTGGTGACCAAGCGGGAACTGCTCACCGAGGTCTGGCACATCCCGTACGGCGGGGCCGACAAGACCGTCGACGTGCACCTGTCCTGGCTGCGCCGCAAGCTCGGGGAGAGCGCGCAGCACCCCCGCTACCTGCACACCGTGCGCGGCGTCGGGGTGGCCCGGGCGTGGCTGGTGCTCGCCGCGCTCGGGGTGCTGCTGGTGCTGGTCGGGCTCGCGGTGGCCGACCGGCTGGCCCGGACCCTGGTCCGGCCGATCACCGAACTGTCCCGGGTGTCCCACCGGCTGGCCAACGCCGAGCTGGACGCCCGCGTCGCGCCGGCCGGCCCGCCGGAGCTGCGCGAGGTCGCCGGAGCACTCAACCACCTGGCCGGGCGCATCCAGGAGCTGCTGCACGACGAACGGGAGCAGGTGGCGGACCTGTCCCACCGACTGCGTACGCCGCTGACCGCGCTGCGGCTGGAGGCGGAGTCGCTGCGCGACCCGGACGACGCGGCCCGGATGACCTCCGCCGTGGACGGGCTGGAGCGGGCGGTGACCGGGCTCATCCGCGAGGCCCGCTGGCGCCGGACGGTGGCGTCCGCCCCGGCCCGCTGCGACGCCGCCGGGGTGGTCGGCGAGCGGGTGGCGTTCTGGTCGGTGCTGGCCGAGGAGACCGGCCGGGAAGTGACCCTCGACTTGGCCCCCGGCCCGCTGCCGGTGCGGGCGCCGGCCGACGAGCTGGCGGCGGCGGTGGACGCGCTGCTCGGCAACGTCTTCTCACACACCCCGGACGGCACCCCGTTCACCGTCACCCTGGAGGCCGGGACCGGGCAGGTCACGCTGACCGTCGCCGATCAGGGCCCCGGGCTGCCACCCGACGCCCTGCGGCGGGGGGCCAGCACCGCCGGCTCCACCGGGCTGGGCCTGGACATCGCCCGCCGGGCGGCGCAGGCCAGCGGCGGCCGACTGGAACTGCGGACGGGCCCGCGCGGCGGCGCGCAGGTGCTGCTGCGACTGGGCCACGCCGAGGACTGACTGGCGGCTGGCGGCTGGCGGCTGGCGGCTGGCGGCTGGCGGCTGGCGGCTGGCGGCTGGCGGCTGGCGGCTGGAGAGTATCCGTCTCGGGCGCTGTGGAGCTGCCCCGCCCACGCTCCCACGTACCGACAGGGCCCGGAGGCCACCGGTCGTGAAGGAACGAGCCGCGTCATCGCCGGCCTCGGCGCCACCGCGGTCGCGTCCCGTGGAGGTGGTGTAGAGCCGTCAGTCTCTGCTCGTCCGTGCGGTGTCGGGGTCGGGTCGTCGCATCGAGGCGCCGAGCCGGGAAGCGGGCCGGAGCGCGTTCGCCGGAGGCTGCCCCGCCTGTGCGGGCAGCTCCACAGGGCACGAAACGGGGGTCACCCGGGGCGGCCAGCCCCGGCCCTGCCCGTCCCGTCCGGGCAGCAACGAGGGGACTTGGCCGCCGGAACCGCCCAGGCCGGCCGACCGGGCGGTGCCGCGGCGGGGCCGGGCGATCGCGTACGGAGTCCCGCGTGCCTTAACCGGGCCTTGACGGACGGACAGCGCGGCGCTATCAGTATCCGGCCGATCCTCGGAGACACAACGCAGAGCAGCACGGAGGAAAGGCGGAAACCATGAGGCGCAACTCTCTGCTCCTGGCGGCGATCGGCGGGGCGGCCGCGCTGGCGATCACCGGCGCGGCTCTCGGCGTGGGCGTGGCGGACCGCACCGACCGGCCGGCCGGCGGTACCGCCCTGACGGCGGCGGCCGCGACGACCGACGACAGGCCGGGCGGCGACCACAGGCCGGGCGGAGACGACAGGCCGGGCGGAGACCGGTCGACCGGTACGACGACCGGTGCCCCGGTGGCCGGTCAGGTGAGCCGGGACCGGGCCGGCCAGCTCGCGCTCGCCGCGACGGGCGGCGGCCGGATCGTCAAGATCGAGGCCGAGTCGGAGCACGGCCGGTCGGTGTGGCGGGTGGACATCGTGGCCGGCAGCAAGACGTACGAGGTCGACGTCGACCGGTCCACCGGCGCGATCGGGCGGGTCAGGCGGGAGGCGGCCGACGACCGACGCGGCGACGGCTCCGACGACCGACCCGGCGCGGACGACAGCCGCGGGAGCGCAACCCGCGACGACCACCCGAGCGCCGACGACCTCGCCGGGGACGACCACGGCCGGGACAGCTGATCCCACGGTCCCGCCGTCGGGGCTTACCGGCGGCGGAACCGAGATCGCGCGGCCGCGCCTCCAGACCGAGCACCGATCCGCGATCTTGCAGTTGCGGCCCGCGACATGCCCGGACTGCCTGCTTTGCCGGGGCGGCAAGTGCAAGATCGCGGGGGCGTCAGGCGGCCGGGGCGTCAGTCGGCACGGTGGAGCCAGGCGAGCAGGTCCGGCGGGGCGAGGGCGGCGGCGCGCCGCCGGTAGCGGGCCAGCGCGGCCGGGTCGAGCAGCTCCCGGCCCTGGCCGGAGCCGCCACGCCGGAAGAAGGCGGAGCGGTCCTTGAGCACGCCCGCCGGGTCAGGGGCGAGCTGGTCCGCCCGTCGGCGCATCCGCTCGAAGGTGGCGGCCTCGACCAGCTCCGGCCAGCGCGCCTCGGGCACCTCGATGCCGAGCCTGCGGGCCAGGGCACGCATCTGCCCGGGCAGGTCGGCGACCAGGTCGTCGTAGTGCACCAGGGTGACGTTGAGCCGGTCGCGGCGGGACCAGGCGTCCGCCAGGTGCCACAGCACCCCGGGCAGCGAGTCCAGTTCCTCGCGCGGGTCGACCTCCCGGTCCACCCAGCGCGGCAACCACTCGGCCAGGGGCGTACGCGGGGCCGGCGGCCCCTCCGGCCTCGGCCGGCCGGTCAGCTCGGCCATCCGTACGCGGTCCAGGTTGCCGGCCTGGTGCCACAGGGAGACCGCCATGTCGAGCGGGTGCCGGGCCACCACCACGTAGTGCGCCCGGGGGTCGAGTGGGACGCCGTCGAGCGGGGTGTGCGTCTTGACGAACCGGCGGTGCCGCTGCGCCGCGAGCCGGGCGTACACCTCGTCGCGGGGCTCCACCAGCCAGTCCAGCCACGGCGAGAGGTGCGGCAGCGGGGCCGGCAGGTCGGGCGTGCCGAACACCAGCAGGGCGCAGACCATCTGCATCCAGGTGGTGCCGCTCTTGGAGCGGGTGCTGATGACGATGTCGCCGTCGCGGAACGGGAAGCCGAGCCAGCGCGCGCTGTCCTCGTCCGGGGAACGGTAGCGGTACGGGGCCTCGGGCATCCGGGGATGGTAACCAGGGTCCTGCCGGGACGGCCCGGCATTTTCGGCAAGCACTGTGGTCGGCGTGATCCGGTCGGTACGCTGAGGTATGGTGCCCGCCCACGGGGGCCGGGTGGCGGAACCGGTCTACCGCCCCGTCCTCGCCAGTCGGCGGGGCGAGCTCGAGGCACTGTGTCATGTCGACGGTGCAACGGCACCCCTGCTCGCTCCGGTTCTCGACGTGTCCATCGTGGATGCCTCCATTCCGGACGGTCTCGCCCGGCTCCCCGCCGGCCTGGTGCCGGCGGTCGACGTGACCGCGCTGCCCGACGGGCCGGAGGGCGAACCGGTCCGTTGGGGCGTACCGCTGGTGCCGGTGGCGGGCCTCGCGGACAGCGACCGCCGACTCGTGGCGCACGGCGTGGCGGCCCGGGCGTACGGCGGGCGGATGGTGGTGCGGCTGCGGCCCGGGCGCGACCGCTCGGGCCCGGACGCGGCCACGGCCGCGGTGGAGCGGATCTGGCGGCTCAGCCGACTGGTGCCGGAGCAGTGCGAGCTGCTGGTCGACCTCGGGGACGTCTGCTGCGCGGCCGACGTGCGGCAGGCCGAGGCGCGCGTACGGCGGCTGGCGGACTGGGCCCGGCGGCACGCCTGGCGGACGGTGACCGTGGCGGCCGGCGGGCTGCCGCCGACGATGTCCCGGCTGCCCACCGACGAGCCGGTACGCCTGGAGCGCTGGGACTGGCTGCTCTGGCGGCGGCTGGCCGACCTGGGCGTCGGGTTCGGCGACTACGGGGTCGGTTGCGCGGTGCCCGGCGCGGACGCGGGAGGGGATCGGCTGCCCACCGTCCGGTACACCACGGACGGGGCGTGGTGGGTCTACCGCTGGTCGCGACGGGGCGGCCGGGGCGACGACCGGATGACCGACCTGTGCCGGACGCTGGTGTCGGCGCCGCACTGGCCGACCGATGGAGCCGCCTTCTCGTGGGGCGACCACGAGATCGTGCGCCGGGCCCGCCGGGTGGTCGGGGCGGGGCACAGCACGAACTGGGTCGCCTGGAGCACGTCCCACCACCTCGCGCACGTACTGCGCGCGCTGGCGGGCCCGAGGCGGGAGGACCGCCCGGGGCCGTGGCGGGACGAGCGGGGCCGGCCCGCGCGGCCCCACCGGGGCGGCGAGTCCAGGCGGGCGGGCTGACCGCTACTGCTTCTCGGTGAAGCCGAACTGCACGATCCCCTCGTCGTCGACGGTGGCGTCGACGGAGCTGTCGCTGAGCAGCTCGGCGGCGTCCGAGTCGAGGAAGATCCGGGCGCCCTGGTTGTCCACCACCTGGTCGCCCTGCGCCGGCTCGGCCACCAACTCGATGGTCAGCGAGCCGGCGTCGGTGTCCGCCGCGATCCGCAGCCCGCCGCCCTCGGCGACGTCCTCCTGGTTGGCCAGGTCGCGGATGACGAGCACGGCGTTGTCGGTCATGGTCAGCATGGCGGGACTCCTCGTCGCTCGGATCGCGGTCGGCGCAGCCGGACTCTGCCCGCGTACGGGCATGTCAGGGAGGCTACGCGGCGAAACGGTCGTCTCCGTATGAAACAGGGCAGGTCGTACCCCCGTCTCTGCCTACGGTGCCCCTTGACGAGGCATCCGTCAAATAGAGCCCGATCGACGGGGCGGTGTGCCGCCGTACCGCCGGAATCGCCTCCGACCTGCCCCTACGTCGCGTAGGCTGGACCGACGGCCGACGGGGTGGGTCCGCCACCGCCCGGGCGGAACCGACCGGCCCCCACCGTGGTCTGATCCCTGCGAGGACGACGGCACCGCGGGGAGGCGGCGATGGGTCGACGGCGGGTACCACGGCTGCTGGGGCCGGTGGCGGCGCTGGCGCTGCTGGCCGGTTGCACCGGGGTGGCGGTGGGTGACGCCCCTCGCGAGGGCAACGCGTCGTACCAGGTGTGGGGGCTCAACGAGGCGTCGAGCGACCTGACGGGCTCGGACCGGACGGTGGTGCTCAACGGCGACCTGGACAACGACAGCAAGGCGTTCTTCACGGTGGACGGGACGTGGCGCCCGGAGGGGTTCGTGCTCGACGACGCCTCCGCCGAGGAGGTCCGGACGCTGGCGGGAAAGCTGCCCGACCGGACGGGCGATCCCCGGTGCCGCCGGCTGGTACTGGTCGACGGGGGCCTGGTGACCGACAGGGCGGTGGCCGTCCTGACGCCTCCCGTCGAACCGGCGGCCGGGCCGGTGACGGCCGCCCGGCTCGACGGCTGACCCCGCCAGCCCGCACGACCGTCCGGCTCGACGGCTGACCCCCGCCACCCCGTACGGCGGAAACTTTCGGCCGTTGGGCTTTCCCGGCAGAAAGCTCCATGGCAGCATCGGCCCATGCATCGTCGTCTCTTCCCCCAGGCGCTCGCGCTGGCGGCGCTGGTCGCGACCGCGGCCACGGCCGGCGCGGCGGGCGGCCGGTGATCACCATGACCCCGCCGAACGGGTACGTGCGGATCGACAACCGCGCCGAGACGGTGGCCACCGGGGAGAGCACGATCTCGTCGGCGGGACGCTGCGCAGCCGGATGCGGGGCACCCCGGCGGCCGGCAACGTGCACGCCAAGACGGGCAGCCTGACCGGCGCGTCGAGCCTCTCCGGCTACGTCACCGCCGCCGACGGGCACCTGCTGGCGTTCTCCGTCGTACTCAACAACTACCTCGCCTCGTCGGTGAAGGGGCTGGAGGACCAGATCGCGATCGCGCTGGCGACGTACGACGGGCAGAGCGCGGGCGCGGCACGACTGGCGCCGCCGACGGCGCCCGAGACGCCGCGGACGCCCGAGGGCGTCGAGTGCCCCTGGGTCAAGCCGATCCTCTGCTGACCTGCCCGGGCCCCTTCCGGGTGCGGAGGAAGGGGCCCGGGCACCGCAGAGCCGCCGCGGCGGGCCCGCACCGGTACGCGGACACGCCGCGGCGGCTCTCAGGCCCGCGGCGGCTCTCAGGCCCCGGGGCGGTGCGGCGCGGGCACCACGGCGGTCGGGTCGCCCCGCTCGACGAGGGCGTCGATCTCGGCGGCCCGCAGCCCGCGCAGCGCGAGCACCCGCCGGCCCCACCGGTGCAGGCGGCACGGGTGCGGGCTGGCGTCGTTGCGGCAGATCGTCCCGCCCGACCAGCGCCGGGGCGCGTGCACGACCACCGCCCGCACCGCGAAGTGCACGTCCTCCCCGGTGACGTACGGGGGCAACGGGATCTCCCGGAGCGACTCGCCAGGCTCGTCGTCGACACGTGCCGGGCCGGCGGGACGGACGGTGGTGGTGCGGCTCATCGGAAGGGCCTCCACAGGGGACGGACGGATCGGGACAGCGCGACCGTACGGCCGCTTCCGGGCACAGTGACGGACAAACTGTCCCCGCGCGGGCGGAGCCGCAGCCTCACCCGCACGGCACCCAGGGCACGCGCGGCAGGCCCTGGAATCTCGTCGCCCGGTCAGCCGACCCGGAAGCCGAGCGCCTGGGCGAGCACGACGGCCTGCTCGGCGTCGACCCGCGCGCCGGACCGCTCGACGACGGTCGGGTCGAGCGCGGTGAGGTCGCTGCCGCGCAGGTCGGCCCCCGAGAGCCGGCAGCCGTGCAGTTGCGCGCCCGACAGGTCGACGCCGGTGACCGTGGCCCCCGTCAGGTCGGCCGCCGTCAGGTCCACCTCGCGCATCCGCACGTCGGTGACGCGGGCCCCGCGCAGGTCGGCGCCCGGCAGGGCCACGAACGACCAGTCCCCGCCGTCGATGCGCAGCGGACGCAGGTCGCACTGGGCGAAGCTGCTGCCGACCAGCTTGCAGCCGGTGAACTCGGCCTCGAAGAAGTCGCACCGCTTGAACACGCAGCGGGTGAAGGCCGAGTCGGTGTGCCGGGAGGCGTTGAACGCCACGTTGCCGAAGGTGCACCCGGTGAAGACCGCGCCCCGGCTGACCGCCTCCGTCAGGTCGACGTGGAAGAACTCGCAGCGGACGAAGTGCCGGTCGGCCAACTCCTCGCCGTACCAGTCCTCGTGGCGGAACGTGGTGTCCTCGGTCGGCTCCGGCATCCGGCCAGCCTAGTGACGGCCACCGACACCGACGCCCTTCCTTCCGGGGCGTACCGGCTAGTAGTTTTCTGGGCGTGAGCGTCGCACCCAGCATCGACCCGGACCGTATCGGCTTCGACCCCGCCCGGCTGGCGCGGATCGACGAGCACTTCCGCAGGTACGTCGACGACGGCCGGCTCGCCGGATGGCAGATCGTGGTCACCCGCCGCGGCGAGATCGCCCACTCCTCGACGTACGGGATGCGCGACCTGGAGGCCGGCGCTCCGGTCGAGCAGGACACCCTCTGGCGCATCTACTCGATGACCAAGCCCGTCACCTCGGTCGCGGCGATGATGCTGTGGGAGGAGGGCCGGATCGAGCTGACCGACCCGATCAGCCGCTACCTGCCGGAGTTCGCCGACGTCCGGGTCTACGACAGGGGCTCACTGCTCAAGCCGTACACGGTGCCGGCGGTCGAGCCGATCCGGATCTGGCACCTGCTCACCCACACCTCCGGCCTGACGTACGGCTTCGCCCAGGTCTCCGTGGTCGACGGCCTGTACCGGGCGGCCGGCTTCGACCTCGGCGTGCCCACCGGGGCCGACCTGGCCGCCGCCTCGCAGGGGCTGGCCCGGCTGCCGCTGCTGTTCCAGCCGGGCAGCAGCTGGAACTACGGCGTCTCCACCGACGTGCTCGGCCGGCTGGTCGAGGTGGTCTCCGGGCAGCGGCTGGACGCGTTCTTCGCCGAGCGGATCTTCGGCCCGCTGGGCATGACGGACACCCGCTGGTGGGTCGACGAGGCGGACGCCAAGCGGCTGGCCGCCCTGTACGCCCCGCACCCGGCCACCGGGAAGGCGTTCCGGGCCGACACGATCGGCCGGGCCGCGCTGGCCGAGCCGACGTGGCACTCCGGCGGGGCCGGCCTGATCTCCACGGCCGCCGACTACCACCGGTTCACCCAGGTGCTGCTGCGCGGCGGCGAGCTGGACGGCGTCCGGCTGCTGGGCCCCCGCACGGTGCGCTTCATGACCCGCAACCACCTGCCCGACGGGCGCGACCTGGCCTCGTTCTCTCCCGAGGGCTTCTCCGAGACGGTGCTGGACGGCATCGGCTTCGGCCTCGGCTTCGCGGTGGTGCAGGATCCGGTCCCGGCCCGGGTGCCGAGCAGCGTCGGCGAGTACTACTGGGGCGGCCTGGCCAGCACCGCTTTCTGGGTCGACCCGGTGGAGGAGGTCACGGCGCTGCTGTTCACCCAGCTCATGCCGTCGAGCACCTACCCGCTGCGGCCCCAGCTGCGCCAGCTCGTCTACTCCGCCCTGGTCGACTGAACCCGGTCGGGCCGCCACCCGCGCGGATGGCGGCCCGACCGCCCGTCAGACCAACTGCTGCGCGCGGGTGGCGACCACCGTCGCGGTGCCGGTCTGGGACAACCCCGAGACGAGGTACGCCCGCGCCGTGCCGTCCGGCAGGACGGTCCGCAGGTCCGGGGCGCCGTCGGCGTTGATGTCGGCGGCCCAGAGGGTGCTGATCTCGACGCCGGTGTTCCAGTTGGCGGCGACCTGGTACTGGGTGCGGCTCAGCGAGCCGGTGCCGTCGCCGTTGTCGACGATGGTGACGCCGGTCCAGAGGTAGAGGTCGCCCGTCGCGGCGTTACGCAGGAAGATCGCCACCCCGGAGGACAGCTCCGTGCTGGCGATGCTCCAGTTCTCCCAGTCGGTGCCTCCGGTCGGCGTGGCGGCGGCCAGTGCGAACCCGTAGTAGTACAGGGCGGGCGCCCAGGCATTGGGGTAGTAGTTCAGCCGGTACCCGTTGGCGGCGTCCCCGCTGATGCCGATCAGGTCGGGGATGCCGGTGTCGACGCCGTCGGCGGTGTACGCGTTGGCGATCGTCACCGGGACGTTGCCGTAGGCGTCGGTCAGCAGGTCGCCCAAGATGGTGGCCTGGTTGCCGCTGAGGTCCGGGTTGGTCATGGTGCCGTCGCCGGCGCCCCGGATCACGCCGCCGCTGCGGGTCTTCGGGTTGTAGTCGAGGAAGTCCTCCACGGCGCCCCCGAAGAAGCGGCCGGTGATCACCTGGGTGCCCTCGAAGTCGCCACCGGCACCATTGCCGCGCAGGCCGATGTTGACGGCCGGGGTGTGCACCGCGCCGGTGCCGACGCCGGTCTTGCGGGACTGCACCCCGAGTGCGGACCAGACGCCGGAGCCGAGGCCGGCGGTGCCGCCGACCGTCACCAGGTCGGGTACGCCGTCGCCGTCGAGGTCCTTGTCGGCCGGGCCGGTGGTGAGCACCGGGGCCGGGCGGCCGGCGGGCGCGGCCTGGGCCGGGAGCGCCGGCGCGGCCGCGGCCAGGGCGAGCGCGACCGGCGCGGTCAGCGCCGCCAGGCGACGGACGGCGGGACGAAAGGTCATCTGTTCCCCCATGGGTCGGTTGATCTATCGGGGATGACGGTATTCGATCCCGGCAAGGGGGTTTCGCGCGTCGACGGAGGTCACGGCGGGGCCGGGATCGCCGTTCGCGCCCGAGGCCCCGGCGCACTTCATAGCCTGGGAGGCGGGCGACGTCGGGCCAGGCCCGACCGGGCGCGGGAGGCGGTCAGGTGAGCGACATCGTGGTGTTCGGTGCCGGAGGCACGGCGGGTTCGCGCATCACGGCCGAGGCGGTGAGCCGGGGCCACCGGGTGACCGCGGCGGTGCGCCGCCCGGAGGCGACGAGCTACCTGCCGGCCGGCGTACGGGTGGTCACCGGGGACGCCACCTCCGGACGGAGCGTACGGGAGTTGGCCCCGGAGGCGGACGCGATGGTGGTGGCGGTCGGCGGCGGCGACCGGTCGCTCTGGCGGGAGGCGGCGGAGACCCTGGTCACGGTGCTGCGGGACCAGCCGAATCCGCCCCGGATCATCCACGTCGGCGGCGGGGCGACCCTGCTGACCCCGAAGGGCACCCCGTACCTCGAGGAGCCGGACTTCCCGGCGGAGTACCGGGACGCGGCGCTGGGCCAGGCCGACGCGCTGGCCCTGTACCGCGCGTCGGCCGACGGGGTGACCTGGACGTACCTCTCCCCGCCGCCGCTGGAGTTCCATCCAGGCGAGCGGACCGGCCACTACCGCACCGGCACCGACCAGCCGGTCACCGACGAACAGGGCCGGTCGGTGCTCAGCTACGAGGACCTGGCGGTCGCCGTCGTCGACGAGATCGAGCGCCCGCGCTTCGAGAACATGCGCTTCACCGCCGCGTACTGAGGCCGCCGGCCGGCGGGAAGGGAGCGGCGCCGTCGACCTGCACCCACGGGCCGTTCCAGCCGTCGGAGAGCAGCCGAGACCCGGGATCCCGCCGGATGCTCGCCACCTTGGCCCGCTCGGGATACGTGGAGATCACCGGCCGCCGGCCTCAGCGCTGCCCCGTGGCGGCCCGGCCCCTGGCCTGGGCGGGCACCCGCGGGCGGGCGGGCGGACGCCAGGCCCGGCCGTTGGCGTAGATCACCCGGAAACCCAGGTACGCCGCCAGCGGCGCCCAGTGCGCCGAGCCCATCCGCAGCTCGGCGGCGTTGTGCCGGTGCCCGTTGGCGAGCACGTCGAGCAGCACCGTCTCGAACGCGGCCGACTCCACCCAGTCGACATCCCGGGTGAACCCGCAGATCAGGGCCGCCCCGGTCACGTCGAGGAACTCGCGCAGCGCGGCGTCGGACGCCCGCAGCACCGAGCAGCTGCCGAAGTAGAGCCGTCGGCCGTCGCAGCGACCGGCCATCAGCTCGGCGACGTCGGCCAGCTCGACCGAGTCCCAGTCGGTGAGGCGGAGTCGGCTCGGCTCGCCGTGCATCGCGAAGAAGCCGACGCGGTAGTCGGCGTACTGCTTGAGCAGCCAGCGGTCGAGGAAGTAGAACAGCTCGTCCCGGGTGGCCGCGTCCTTGTGGATGAAGCGGATCTTCCCGAGCCGTTCCAGCAGCTCCAGCGTCGGCAGGACCGAGCCCCGCTCGTTGAGGTCGCGGTGCCACTGCCCCTCGACGCAGAACACCCCACCCCGTGCCACGCCCACCTCCCCGAGCCCACCGCCGACGTTACCGCCGCCGGGTGAACCAGCCGCGGTCACCCTCCGCCGGACCGAGGTAACGTTTCCGTCGCGTCGCGCCGTTCGTGCCCCGGCGTCGTCCTTCTCCCGGTCGCCGGGGGCTGGCAGGCTTGCCGGATGGGCGACGGCAGGGACTGGTACGACTGGCATCTCCCGTACGCCGATGCCGGCTCGCCGCTGGCGCGCCGGCTGCTGCTGGTGCGGCGGCACATCGCGGGCTGGCTCGACGAGCGACCGGACGGGCCGCTGTCCGTGGTCAGCGTCTGCGCCGGCCAGGGGCACGACCTGCTGGGCGTGCTGGCCGCGCGGCCCGCCGACGCGCGGCGGGTCCGGGCCCGGTTGATCGAGTACGACCCGCGCAACGTGGCGGCGGCCCGGGCCGGGGCCGCGGCCGAGCGGCTGGACGGTGTGACGGTCGTCCGCGCCGACGCCGGCGACCCCGCCTCCTACGCGGGGGTGGTACCCGCGGATCTCGTCCTGCTGGCCGGGGTCCTGGGCAACGTCAGCGACGCCGACGCCCGGGAGACGATCGGCGCCCTGCCCGAACTGTGCGCCCCCGGCGCCACCGTGATCTGGACCAGGACCCGACGGGCGCCGGACCTCACGCCGGCGATCAGGACGTGGCTGGCCGACGCCGGGTTCGCCGAGCGGGCCTTCCACGCCCCGCAGGACGTGCTGTTCTCCGTCGGCGTGCACCGCCTCCTCGCCCGCCCACGCCCGCTGACCAGGACGGCGCGGCTCTTCCGCTTCGCCACCTGACCGCCCCACCACGCCCCGCCCCACCCAGCTCCTACACCCCGCCGCCCGCCTCCCACCTCCCGCCTCCGCGCCTCCCACCTCCGCGCCTCCCGCCGCCCGCCTCCGCGCCTCCCGCCTCCGCGATCTTGCACTTTCCGCCCCGGCAAATAGGGCGAACAGCCCATTCCAGGGGCCGAAAGTGCAAGATCGCCGCATAGCTCACGCTCGGGGACCGCGCATGACCGACTGCTTGGGCGGGGTCGCGGTATGTGAGCGGATCTCCTAGGCTTGGTCGGCGTTCACGACGGGGAGGCGGCAGTGTTCGCTCGTGACCTGGACGACGCCGAGCGGTGGGTGGCCGACTGGTCGGCCTCGATCTCCGAACGCGCCGAGCAGGCGCGGCGGCTGGCCGAGCGCGTCGCCCGGCTCACCGGCAGCGCCGAGGCGGCCGGCGGCCTGGTCGAGGTGCGGGTCGACAGCGGCGGCGCCCTGGTCGGGCTGCACCTGGACGACCGGCTCACCGGCTGGCCGCCGGCCCGGATCGAGCGGGAGATCATGACCGCGCTGCGCCGGGCTCAGGCCGGCCTGACCGACCGGGTCGCCGCCGCGGTGGCGGAGACCGTCGGCGCGGACTCCGAAACCGGCCGGGCCGTCCTCGACGGGTACGACCGCCGCTTCCCCGCGCCCGACGACGGCTCCCCCGGGACGCGCCGTGCCCGGTGAGCCGGCCCTGGAGGTCACCCCGCAGGCGCTGACCGGGCACGCCGCCAACCTGGACCGGATCGGCGGCACGGTGCGGCAGGCCATCGGGGCGGCCGGCGGCGTACGGCTGGGCGGGCAGGCGTACGGGCAGTTGTGTGCGGCGTTCCCGGCGATGCTGGAGCCGCTGCACGACCTGGCCGAACGGGTGCTCCGCGAGGCCCGCGACGCGCTGGACGAGGCCGCCCACGGCGTACGCACGGCGGCGGCCCGCTACGACGGCAGCGACCACCGGGCGGCGGCCCGCCTGGGCGCCCCGACGGCGACGCTGCCCGCTGCCCCGACTTTCCCGCCGTCGCCCCGGTGACCGCGCCGAACCCACTGGTCGCCGAGCGGGTCGACAGCACCACCGGGTGGTCCGGCGTGGGGCTGGCCGAGGACGTGGACCTGATCGTCCAGGCCTTCCGCAGCGGCTCCTGGATCGACGGCGCGATCGGCGGTTTCGCCGCCGGCCTGGACGCCCTGGCCCTCGTGGTCGACCCGCTCGGCCAGCTCGTCTCGTGGGGCGTGGCATGGCTGATCGAGCACCTCAAGCCGCTCTCCGACGCGCTCGACTGGCTGGCGGGCGACCCCGACCAGGTCGAGGCGTACGCCGGCACCTGGTCCAACGTGGCCGCCGCGCTGCGCTCCTCGGCGGCCGACCTGGACGCGGCCGTCGCCGCCGACCTGGCAGCCTGGTCGGGCAGGGCCGCCACCGCGTACCGGGCGCACGCCGGGCGGCAACGCGAGGCGCTGGCCACGATGGCCGCCGGGGCGGACGCGCTCGCCCTGGTCACCACCGGTACGGGGCTGGTGGTCGCGCTGGTCCGGGAACTCGTGCGCGACCTGATCGCCGACTTCGTCTCGGTGCTCGCCGTACGGC
This sequence comes from Micromonospora sp. B11E3, assembly GCF_039871625.1. Taxonomy (NCBI): domain Bacteria; kingdom Bacillati; phylum Actinomycetota; class Actinomycetes; order Micromonosporales; family Micromonosporaceae; genus Micromonospora; species Micromonospora sp. B11E3. The sequence goes on from NZ_JBDPMC010000013.1 coordinate 89,786, forward strand.
TGTGGGAGTGGCTGGCCATCGCGGGCGGCACCCTCGGCGCCGGTACCCCCTGGGTCGTCGCCCAGGTCTCCACGCTGGCGGCGCGCTGGGCCGCGAAGATCGCCCGGCTGCTCACCGGGCTGGTCGGCAGCCTGCGCCGGGTCGCCCCGATGCTGCGCCGGCTGGACGGCGTACTCGGCCGACTGGAGGAGGAACTGCGCCGCCTCGCCCGCCACAATCCCACCACCCCACCACCGACCGGAGGCAGGAACCTCTACTCGAGCAACAGCCCACGCAGCAACCAGGACGTGCTCGAGAACGGGCCGGGGACGCCCCGCACCGTGGAGAATGTGCGGGCCGTCGCCGAACGCCTCGGGTTGGACCTCGATGACGTCGGCATCCAGCTGATCGAGGAGCCAGACGAGGTCCGGTACCTCGACTCGATGGAGGCATGTGCATACACGCCGGGTGAACTGGAGGGGCGAGAGATCCGGATGGGTCCTGCCAGCTTCGCGGACGAGGAGACGTTGGCGGCGACCATCGCGCACGAGTACTGCCACGTTCTGCAACTGCGTTCGGGCGAGCACCTCCGCCGCAGCTGGCGGGACCTCGAAGACGAGGCGTACGCGGTCGAGCCAGACGCGCTGAAGCGATTGAGGGGTGAAGGGTGACGGACTTCAGGTTCCGGATCGACGAGGTGTTCGACCTTCCTGCCCGGTCCGGCCTCATCGCCTGCGGGACACTCCTCGCCGGCGAGGAGCTGATCGGGACGCCGAGCCTGATCGACGAGCTGACCGGCCGACCGGTCCACGTCCTCGGCGTGGACTTCCCGACACCCCGGACGCGGCGCACCGGGCAGCAGCTGCTCATCGTCTCCAGGACTGACGCGGACCTCGTTACGCCGGGCCGCACCTGGGTGTCCAGCTCGGCCTAAGGCTTGATCCACACCATGTCGGCGACATGGCGGGGTCGGGCCCGCATTGACACCCCCATGTCGGCGACATGGAGCCGCAGGGCGGCCGCCGCCGCAGGGCCGCCGCCGCAGGGCGGCCGCCGCAGGGGGGCTACGGCCGCCCCGCGCTCGCCCGGCGCGGCTGAGGCCGGCCGACCGAGGCCAGCAGCTCGTCCAGCGCCTCCAGCTCGGCCCAGCCGTTGACCGACACCCGGCCGGCCACGTCGACGATCACCTCGACCCGGTCGGGCGTGGTCGGCAGGTCGTCCAGCAGTCCCGGGAACCGGTCGCCCCGCAGCACGAACTCCTGGTTGGTGGAGCCCACCCAGGGGCGACGGGTGTCGACCAGGTCGGCCCGGAACGGCCCGGTGACCAGCAGGTCCGTCTCCGCGAGCAGGGCCGCCACGTCGTCGCGGCCACTGTCGACGGCCCGGCGCAGCCCGGCCCGGGTGTAGCCGGTGAAGGTCATGACCGACCGGCCGGCCCGGCGTACCCCGGCGGCCACCTCGGCGAGCGGGGCGGCCTGGTCGAACGGCTCCCCGCCGAGCAGGGTCACGCCCTCGGTGCCGGCGGCGAGGACCCGCTCGACCAGCTCGGCGGGCGCCACCAGTTCGCCGCCCCGAAAGGCCCACATCTGCGGGTTGAAGCAGCCCGGGCAGCGGATGGCGCAGCCCTGGACCCACAGCGCGGTCCGCTCCCGCGGCCCCTCGGCGCGGGTCGAGGCGAGGAACCGGGCCAGGGCCACCCGGTCCGGCCCGGCGGCGGCGCGCCGCACGGGGCCGGCCTCAGAAATCGAGTACGCGTCCATGCGGCGTCCCGGGATGGCCGGCCGGCCCGGCCGGCGGTACGCAGACCAGCACCTCGCGCAGCCGGGCGTACTCGTGGGGGGCCAGGTCGGCGGCGGCGGCAAACTCGGCGAGGCTGCCGAACCCGCGGCGGGACTCCCGGGCGGCGAGCACCCGGGCGACCCGGGCGGGGTCGAAGCCGGGCAGGGCGGCGAACTGCTCGGCTCCGGCGGTGTTGACGTCCACCTGCGCCGGCGTGTCCGCCCTGGGCGGTCCGGGGACGGCGGGTGACACCGGCGACACCTGCGACGCGGTGGTGGGTGCCGGCCCGGTGGCCGGGACCGGTGTCGCGGCCGGCCCGGCGCCCCAGTAGCCGGGCTCGCGCGCGGCCCCGGTCGGGCCGGAGGTCGGGTCGCCGAACCTGGGCGAGGCGGGGGCCGGGACGCCGAATCCAGCCGGGTTGGCGGCCGGGACGCCGAATCCAGCCGGGTTGGCGGCCGGGGCCCCGAATCCAGCCGGGTTGGCGGCCGGGACGCCGAATCCAGCCGGGCCGGCGATCGGCGAACCGGGCGCGCCGGGCGGCGGGGCGAGGGTTCCCGGCGGGTACCCGCCGCCCGGCGCGGCGTACCAGGGGCGGTGGTTGGCGCGCCAGCGCAGCCAGGACGCGTTGATCAGGCAGGCGTGCGCGATGCCCGCCAGCCAGGACGCCATGAGGATGTAGAAGAACCAGTCGGTCAGCGGGTTCTCCTTCGGCAGCGCGCTGAAAACGATGAAGCCGGACCAGCCGGCGATCAGGTAGCCGATGCCGGAGAGCCACCACGCCGACCGGCGGGCCCGGACGCCGACGTAGAGGAAACCGAACCCGCCGAGGCAACTGAAGCCGAGGATCGGCAGCAGCAGCCACCAGCTGTGCCGCACCCGCCACCAGGCGCTGGCCGCGGGCGATCCTGCCGGCGGCGCGGCGGACCAGGCCGAGGTACCCGGCGCGGTGGGCCAGGCCGAGGCGCCCGACGGCGCGCCGGACCAGGCCGAGGCACTCGGCGCGGTGGGCCAAGCCGGGGCACCGGGCGGCGCGGCGGGCCAGCCGACCGGGCCGGGCGGGGCCGGGTGCCCGGGCGGGGCCGGGTGCCCGGGCGGGGCCGGGTGCCCGGGCGGGGCCGGGTGCCCGGGCGGGGCCGGGTGGCCGCCCTGGCCGGGTGACGGGGGCCAACCCGGCGGCCAGCCGCCCTCAGGCGCGGTCGACATCGCGCTCCTCCTGGCCGACGACGGCCGCGACCCGGCCGTGGTCGGCGGTGTACGCGCTGCGCACCGTCCGCGCCGCCAGCAGGTCCTCCAGCACGGCGACGTAGTCGAGGCAGCGCTCGCCGAGCAGCCCGTGGGTCTCCGCGCTGACCGCACCGTCCGGGCCGACGGTCACGACGATGCGGGGCTGCTCGCTCATGCCGTCCGCTCCCCCACGGCGAAGACCAGGCGCACCGAGGCGTCCTCGGTGACCTGCTCGGACTCCAGGCGCAGCCCGGCGGCGGGGGCCTGGGCGCGCAGCCGTTCCAGCACCGCGCCCTGCACCTGCCGCCCGTACGCGGCGTCCACCGCGTGGACGATCTCCACCGCCCGCTGCTCGTCGACCTCGCCGGCCAGGTGGGCCGTCCAGATGCCGTCCGAGCCGCGACGGAATCCCGCGCGTACCCCCGCCCAGTCGGCGATGATCCCGTCGGCGTCGGCGGTGACCGCCGCGCCGGTGTCGCGCAGCGCGGCGGCGAGCAGCGTCTCGTCCCGCATCCGGGTCTGCACCTGGCAGACCACCCGGTCCTCGTCGTCGCGGTCCGCGCTGGTGGCGTGGGCGGCGGCCACCGTGGCCACCGCCAGCGGTACGAGTATCAGTGAGATGCTCACCGGCGCTCTCCTGTCGTCGAAGGGAAACTCAGAACTCCACCGCCCGGCCGTGCCCGCCCCCGGGGCGGCCCGGGCCGGCCGACGGCCGGGGTTCCAGGTCCCAGTCCTCGGCGGCGGTCGCGGCGACCGCCCGGTGCTCCGCCCAGCTCCGCACGGCGGCGATCCGCTCGGCCTGCGTGACGCTCAACGGAACCATGTTGACCAACGCGCGCAACAGGTCGTCCCGGCGCAGCGGCCGGCGCTCCGCGTACGCGTCGACCAGCGCGCCGACGACGGCCTGCTCGATCTCCGCGCCCGAGTAGCCGTCACTCAACCCGGCCAGTTCCGTCAGCAGCGCCTGGTCGACGGTCAGTTCCCCGGCTACCGCCGGGTACCGCAGTCGCCGGCCGACGTGCAGTCCCCAGATCGACGCGCGCTCCGCGCGGGTCGGCAGGTCGACGAAGAAGATCTCGTCGAAGCGCCCCTTGCGCAGCAGTTCCGGGGGCAGGCCGGCGAAGTCGTTGGCGGTGGCGATGACGAAGACGGGCCGGGTCTTCTCCTGCATCCAGGTCAGGAACGAGCCGAAGACCCGGGCGGAGGTGCCCGAGTCGCCGCCGGCCGCCCCGGCGAAGCCCTTCTCGATCTCGTCCAGCCACAGCACGCAGGGCGCCGTGGCCTCGGCCACCGCGATCGCCTCGCGCATGTTGTGCTCGCTGGAGCCCACCAGGCCGGCGAAGACCTTGCCGATGTCCAGCCGCAGCAGCGGCAGCCCCCAGGCGGCGGCGACGGCCTTGGCGGTGAGCGACTTGCCGCAGCCCGGCACGCCGGTGATCAGCACGCCGCGGGGGGCGGGCAGCCCGTACGCGGCGGCCTCGGCGAGCCACGAGCCGTCCCGCTTGGCCAGCCAGCGTTTCAGGTTCTCCAGGCCGCCGACGTCGGCGAGCGCCACCCGGTCGTCCACGAACTCCAGCAGCCCGCTGCGGCGGACCACCTGCCGCTTCTCCTCGTGGACCACCTGCAGGTCGCTGGCGTCGAGCACCCCGTCGTCGACCATGGCCCGGGCGAACGCGTTCTCCGCCTCGTGCAGGGTGAGCCCGAGCGCCGCCTTGGCGAGCCGTTCCCGGCCCTGCTCGTCCAGCGCGATGCGGATCCGGCCGCTGGCCGCGTTGGCCGCGATGATGCCCTCCAGCACGACGCGGATCTCGGTCTCGGTGGGCAGCGGGAAGTCCAGCACGGTGACGTCCTTGGCCAGCTCGACCGGCAGGTCCGGCACCGGGGAGAGGAGGACCAGCGTGCGCGGGACCGGGCCCGAGCGGTAGGCGACGGCCAGCTCCCGCAGCCGCCGGACCACGCCGGGATCGGCCGGCCGGCCGCCGGCGCCGAGCGCGGGATGCAGGTCGGCGAGGACGAGCAGGGCCGGCGCGTCGATCCGCCACGCCGCGTCGAGCGCGGCCACCGGGTCGGTCGTCCCCTGCCGGCGCTCGCCGTCCGGCGTGACCAGGCCGCGGGTCGCCGACCAGGTCCAGATCCCACGCGGCGTCCGTACCCGGGCGGCGTCGTGGGCCACCGCGGCGATCTCGACGAGCACCCGCTGCTCCTCGTACGAGGAGATCTGGAGCACCGGTACGCGGGCCTTGAGCAACTGCGACAGGGTGTCGCGGAACGCCCCCACCATCGCCGTTCCTCCCCCGAGACCGCCGCCGAGCCGCGAGGACCTTAGCACCGGCGACCTCGGGCGTCGCCCCCGATGGTGGCCGTCGACGTTCCGCCGGACAACCGGGCTGACCAGCCTCGACGGGTGACCGCATCGGCCGGGAGCGGCCGGCCGTACGGATGATCTTGCGAACGGCGTCCTTGTCCCCGATCACCTGCCTGGATAGGCTCCCGCCCGCTCAACCACGAAAAGACCAGCGTGAACGCTCCTGTCACCAACCAGCGGTCGTGGCTCGTCGCCCTGCTGCTGTGCTTCTTCTTCGGCATCATCGGGGTGCACCGCTTCTACGTCGGCAAGACCGGCACCGGCATCCTGCAGATCGTCACCTTCGGGGGCCTCGGTCTCTGGACGCTGATCGACTTCATCGTGATCCTCGTCGGCGGCTTCCGCGACAAGCAGGGCCAGCCGCTCGCCCGGTGACGACCGCGTGACGGCGAGGGGCCGGGGCGCCTGATCCCGACCCCTCGCCGTCGTCGGCGCCTACCCGTCCCGCAACGCGAGAGCGAACACGTTGCGCAGGATCGTCGAGGCCGCGCTGTCCGTCGCGAGCGCCCCGTTGAAGGTGATGACGTTGCCGACGTGGGTGCCGTAGGCGTCGGTCCACGTGCCGGTCGCCGGGTTGAACCGGTACGCGTACACGTCGCCGTCCGCCGTGACGCCGTAGACGTAGCCGGTGAAGCCGAACAGGCGCGGGTACCGGTGGAATCCGCTACCGATCTGCACGCCGCTCGCGTCGGCCCAGGAACCCGCCCCCGTCTCGAGGTCCGAGCAGACGTACCGGTACCGGCGTAGCGTGCCGTCGGCGCGCAGGCAGTACAGCGAGCCGTCCGCGCTGCCGAAGACGTTGAGGAACTGGTGGAACCCGTTGCCGATGATGCGGCCCGAGCCGCTGGCCCACCCGGTCTTCAGCGCCTGCCAGTCGGAGTGTCGGTACCAGACCAGGGCGCCGTCGGCGCGGATGCCGTAGAGCACCCCGTTGCCTCCTCCGACCACCTGGATGAAGCGCTGCTGCGGGTCGTACGTCGCCGCTGCCGGCGTTCCCGCCGCCCGCTCGACGGCCGCGCGCGTGTCCGCGCGAGCGTCGCCTGCCGCCAGCGGGGGCAGGGCGGTGCCGGCGACTCCGGCGGCCCGGAGAGGGTTGCGGCGTGACATCGCATGGTGCTGCCCCCATCGATTGTGCCGACCAGCGGGAGCCACTCGCTCCACTCTGGTCGCCTCCACAGTAGGGCGATGGTCCGGCCGGAAAGCGTCCGGACTGTTGGCGGAGAAATTCGCCCGCCGCCCTCCCGGCGTTCACGCCGCCGCCGCTAACATCGCTGAACATGAATACAAAGAGCATCACCCGCTCGCGATCCGGGCGGTTGGCCACGGCGTTCCTCCTTGCCGTGACCCTGGTGACCGGTGCGGTGGTGGCAAGCACCTCCGCGTCGGCCGCGACCGCGCTGACCGTCGCCCAGGCGCTGGCCGCCCAGGACGGCCGTACGGCGACCGTCACCGGCTACGTGATCGGCCAGCCGATCGCCACGAACACGGTGATCACCTCCGGCTTCACCGCCGACACCGCGATCGCCATCGCCGACACCGCCGGCGAGACCAGCACGAGCAGGATGCTCTACGTCCAGGTCACGGCCGCGTATCGGAGCGCCTTCGGGCTGCTGACCAACCCCGGCCTGCGCGGCAAACTGGTGACCGCGACCGGGACGCTGACCGCGTACTTCAGCCACGGCGGCCTGAAGGAGCCGACGGCGATGAGCCTCGGCGGCGTGTCCCCCAGCCCGACGCCGACCACCAGCCCGACCGGCGGCCCGTACGACTCGACGTACTACGCGAGCGCGATCGGCAAGACCGGCACGGCCCTGCGCAGCGCCCTGCACTCGATCATCAGGACGCAGACGAAGCTCAGCTACGACCAGGTGTGGGAGGCGTTGAAGGACACCGACCAGGACCCGGCGAACGCCAACAACGTCATCCTGCTCTACAGCGGCCGCTCGCAGAGCAAAGCCAGCAACGGCGGCGGCGTGGACGACTGGAACCGCGAGCACGTCTGGGCCAAGTCGCACGGCGACTTCGGCACCGCCACCGGTCCGGGCACCGACGTGCACCACCTGCGCCCCGAGGACGTCACCGTCAACTCGACGCGCGGCAACAAGGACTTCGACAACGGTGGCAGCGCCGTGTCGCAGTGCCCCGACTGCTTCAGCGACGCCGACTCGTTCGAGCCCCGCGACGCGGTCAAGGGCGACGTCGCCCGCATGATCATGTACATGGCGATCCGGTACGAGGGCGACGACGGCTGGCCGAACCTGGAGATGAACAACTCCGTCACCAACGGCACCGCCCCGTACCACGGCCGGCAGTCCGTGCTGCTCGCCTGGCACCAGCTCGACCCGCCGGACGCCTTCGAGAAGCGCCGCAACCAGGTCATCTACGACCGCTGGCAGCGCAACCGCAACCCGTTCATCGACCACCCGGAGTGGGCCGCCGCCGTCTGGGGCTGACTGCGACACCGGGCCACCCGGTACGTCGCAGACCACCCGGCCGGGGCCGTGCGGAGGCGGCGGGTTCGGGTACGACGACCGGGTGGCCCGGCCCGGCCCCACCGCCCGCGCTTCCCCGCGACCCCGCCGGGCGACCCGACGATGGGAGAGGATTCGGGTATGGCCGCGAACACCGTTCCCTACCTCAGCCTCAACGACGGCAACCGCATCCCGCAGCTCGGCTTCGGGGTGTTCCAGATCCCGCCGAAGGAGACCGCCGAGGCGGTCGCCAAGGCGCTGGAGATCGGCTACCGGCACATCGACACCGCCGAGATGTACGGCAACGAGGCCGAGGTGGGCCAGGCGGTCCGCGCCTCCGGCCTGGACCGGGGCGAGGTCTTCATCACCAGCAAGCTGAACAACGGCTTCCACCGCCCGGACGACGCCCGCAGGGCGTTCGACGACACCCTGACGGAGCTGAAGACGGACTACGTGGACCTCTTCCTCATCCACTGGCCGCTGCCCACCCGGTACGACGGCGACTACGTCTCGACGTGAAAGGTGCTGGAGGAGTTCCAGCGCGACGGCCGGGCCCGCTCGATCGGGGTGTCGAACTTCCAGGTGTCCCACCTGGAGCGGCTGGCCGCCGAGTCCGACATCGTGCCGGCGGTGAACCAGATCGAGGCGCACCCGTACTTCGGCAACGAGGAGGTGCGCGCGTACGACCACGTACATGACATCCTCACCGAGGCGTGGGCGCCGATCGCCCAGGGCAAGGTGCTGGACGACCCCGATCTGATCGACATCGCCGAGCAGGCGGGCCGGACGGTGCCCCAGGTGGTGCTCCGCTGGCACGTCCAGCGCGGCGACATCGTCTTCCCGAAGTCCGTCACGCCCAGTCGGATGGAGGAGAACTTCCAGGTCTTCGACTTCGAGCTGGACGACGTGACGATGGAGCGGATCGGCAGCCTCGACCGGGGCGAGGCGGGTCGGCAGGGGCCCGACCCGGACACCTTCGACTACATCCCGGCCTGAGCCCGGCGTACCGGCTGGATCTGCCGGGCCCGTCCCGATGTTGGCAGCTCAGCTACTTCCTGCCCGGCGTGTCGAGTTGCTCGTCCGTCAACGTCCGCGAGCCGGCCCGGGCCGCGCACGCAGCGCTCGTGCCGGGCGACGACCTGCCCCTCCGTCTCCGGCCCGCCGGTGTGCTCGCGGACCTCGTGCGAGTTGAGCCGGCGCAGCAGGTCGACCTCCTGGCGGGTGACGTCGGCGCCCTCGGCGGGCGGGCGGTTCTGTCGGCGGCGGCCGGTACGGTGCCGGGCGTGACGGAACACGACTGGTCGGACGTACGGCAGAGGCTCGCCCGCCTGGCCGTCACGGCGGCGACGGGCGAGGTGTTCGGGGCATACGCGCACGAGTGGCAGGTGGAGCCGCCGCTGACCCCGGCGGAGCTGGCCGAGCTGGAGGGCCAGCTCCGGGTGGAGCTGCCCGGGGAGTACCGCTCGTTCCTGCTCCAGGTCGGACGCGGCGGCGCCGGGCCGGTGTACGGCCTGTTCCCGGTCCGCCGGGTGGACGGCCGGTGGAAGTGGGAGGGCGACGGCGCCGACCTGACCGACCGGGAGACCCTGGCCCGGCCCTTCCCGGCGACCGAGGCGTTCAACCCGGCCGACGGGCTGCCCGAGCAGCCCGACGAGGACGACTTCGCCACGACGGAGGAGTTCAACGCCGCCGAGGACGCCTATTGGGAGCGGCACGACGAGGTCGTCTACGACCCGGCGCACTCGGTCGGCCTGCTGTACCTGTGCCACCTGGGCTGCGCCCTGCGCGAGGCCCTCGTGGTGAGCGGGCCGGCGCGCGGCGCGATGTGGGCCGACGACACCGCCGAGGAGGGCGGGTTCCGCCCGCTGCTGGACGACGACGGCACACCGCTGGGCTTCGCCCGGTGGTACCGCCGGTGGCTGGACGACGCCGAGCAGCGCGTCGCGGCGTCGGCCCGGGCCTGACCGACCTTCACGGGCGGTCAGCGGGCGTCGGTGACCACGTGGGAGCAGGCGACGCAGGCCGACGGGCCCTGCTCGGCGTACCAGCGGCAGGACCGGCGGATCGCGCAGCGCGGCAGCTCCGCCTCGGCCGACCCGGTGGTCTCCCGGTACGAGGCGACGAGGCGTTCGCCGAGGCCGCAGTGGTCGCCGGTCCAGAAGCCGCACGACGAGGTGACGCAGGGGCCGGCGAACCGGTACCGCGACTCCACCGGCCCGTCGGCCCCGGCCGAGGCGGCGAGCGCCACCTCGGCCGGGAGCTGTGGCGTGACGTACGCGACCCGGCCCGCCGGAGTGATCATGCCGAGGAACACCGTGGCGTTGGTCGCGGGGGTGCTCGGGCACATTCGCTCCGGCGGGTCCGGCCGGTGGACGGGCTGGGTCACTTCTGCATCCAGAAACCGAGGTCGTTGATCTTCTGGCCGAGCTCGTCGGCGAACGGCCCGTCGACCACCCACAGCCCGTACCATTCGGGCCGGAGCCGGATGTTGCCGTGCCCGACGGTCAGCGGGTTGGTCAGCCGGCCGCCGACGGCAGTCAGGGCGGCAAGGCCCGCCTTCTGGATCTCGCCGGCGATGGCGGTCTGCTGCTCGGGGGTCAGCTCGACCCCGTCGACCACGAACCGGAACTCACTGCGCGCCATCTGCTGTCTCCCTCTACTGGTAGGTCTCGGTGCGCAGGCCGAGCCGCAGGCTCGTCCTGGTGAAGGCCGCCCACCCGGAGCGGGAGGCGACGTCGAGGCGGTGCCCGGCCCGGGCGAGGGCGGCGTTGGCCCGGTCGCGCCAGTCCCCCGCCGTCAGGCCCCACAGCTCGCGGCACGCCCCGGCGACGAAGGCGAGCTGGTCGGGTGAGCCGGTGAACGCGGCGGACCCGTCGCGCACCCGCAGGGTGCCGTCGGGCAGCCGGCGTACGGCCGGGAAGTGGTGGTGCAGGCTGGCCTCGGTGGCCCGGTGCGCGGCGTCGAGTCGGGCCGCGGTGAACCCGTCGGCCAGGTCCTCGCCCCGGCGTACCCGGACGCTGTGCAGGGTGAGAGCGTCGCCCGTGGGGGCGACCTCGCCGACCACCTCGACCGGGGTGCCCCAGGACGGGGGCGAGTTGGCCGACCAGAAGGCGAGCCAGGCGGCGAGCCGTTCGTGGAAGTCCGCCTGGAAGCGGGCCGCGCCCGGTCCGACGCCGGTCGCCAGGAGGCGAGCCGTCGCGATCCGGTCGCGGGCGACGAGGGGCTGGGCGGGCGCGGTGGACGGGGCGGCCTGAGCGGATGCGCCGGACGGGGCGGCCTGGGCGGCGGCCGGGCTCACGGCGGTGAGCGCCGCCGAGGCCGCCGCCGCGCCGACGAGCAGTCGCCGGCGGGAGAGGGAATTGGATTGATCGTTCATCGTCCGCCTTTCGGTGACGGCCTTTGCCCGCGGACTCTATAGATCGGAATAGATCAGCAGGGCGAACGATCTATCGGCACAGCGACAGCAATCCCACGGATAGCTGGCGGCGCAAAACGGGATTCCGTGCATGCTCAGTCAACCGGGGCCGACCCAATCGTCCCGACGACTCCTTTGCGCGGAGTCGTACCGGTTATCGACCGCCACTGGCGTGTTGCGCGTCCCTTGTAGATTGACAGGGTATGGCGGTCACTGTCGTCCTCGGGGGTGGTCTGTGCACGTTCTCGTGTCTCGAGCCCGTCACGTCGTTGCCCGTCTGCTACGAGGCGGCGAGCCGGCCCGGACACCGCGTCCGGAGGGGGGCCAGGCGGGGTCCGACTCCGCCGAAGTGGATCCGCCCAATCCGACCGGCTCGGCGGAAGCGCTGACCGCACCCCACACCGAGGGCCCGCCTACGCCGCCCTCGCCCGCCGTCCCCACCGATTCGGGGGGCTCGGCGGCTCGACGTCGGGGGCGGTTCGCCGCGGTGCTGACGTCGCGGGGCGGATGGCTGATCGGCGCGGCTGCGGCGACAGTCCTGTTGCTGGTCGGTGTGGGTTACTGGGTGTGGCCCAGGAACGAGCTGCGCGTCGTGTCCGGCACGGTGCAGGCGAGCGTGCTGGATGCCGAAGAGGTCAGCAGGCTGGTTGGCGTCACGTTGGCGTCCGACGTCAGCGCGAGCGAACCGCAGCCGCCGCTGACGGCCGATCCGCCGAGGTGTGTGATGGCGGTCGGGCCGGCGACCCAGGCGGTCTACGGACGCGGCTGGACGGCCTTCCTGTCGGCGACCTACCAGGACTCCGAGGCGGTGCCCGACAACACCGTCACCCAGGTCGTCGCCTTGTACCCCGACGGCGATCAGGCCGGCAAGGTCTTCCGCAGCCTGGCCGAGGGCGTCAGGATCTGCAATTCCGCCGTCCGGACCGACCCGAACCAGACCACGTCGAGTTGGACCTACCAGCTCGGTGCGACCGGGTCGGACATCGTCACCTGGACGGCAACTCAGGACGGCGCGGGCGGCTGGGCCTGCCACCGCCAGGCGCGCCTCAAGGGGACCGCCGTCCTCCAGGTCGCGGTCTGCCAGGCCGGGGACGGCGGGCCGGCCGCCGCAAAGATCCTCGACCGGTTCGCCGACCGGGTGAAGGGGTGAACCCCGATGGTCATGGTCCTGCGTCATTCGCGGCGCGTCCTGCCCCTCGTCCTGGCCACGATGCTGGCGTTGCCCATGAGCGGGCGCCCGGCGCTCGCCGACCCCAACGCACCGGCCGCAGTGCAGGTCGACGGCAACGCATCGCCCCAACGGCTCGCGCCGGTCGGCGGCTTTCCCGCAGATCTCAACAACAGGGTGGCGTCGTTCAACGGCACCGTCGCGGCGCACGAGCAGAACGCGCAGCCCCTGACAGCCCAGCGCAACGCACTTGAACGGCGCAGTTCCACATTCAACACCAGGGCGGACGCCTACAACGCCCGGGACGCCGCCGTCGGCGACAGGATCGCCGCACACAACCAGAAGGTCGCTGTCCTCAGGGCCAAGATCGCGGCGCACAACGCCAAACCGCACGTCTTCGAACTGCCCCGCCAGGCCAACGCGTACGCGGCGTACCAGGCCGAGGCGAACCAACTCAATCGCGAAAAGGCGCGACTCGATGCCGAGAAGAGGCGGATCGACGCCGAGAAGGCTCGACTCGACGCCGAGAAGACCCGACTGAGTGCTGAGAAGACCCGGCTCGCAGCCGACATGCGGCAGCACAACGCATGGGCCGATGCATGGCAGTCGGAGGGGCAGCGGCTCACGGCCGAGCGGCAGCGGTTGCTCCAGTTGATGTCGTCGGCTCTCCTGTCCCGGCAGCTCTCTCGGCCGCAGACCGCCAGCCAGGCACGCGGCGGCGACGCTACCCGCCCGGCCGGCCCCGTCGACCCGCGACTGCGCGCCAGTGGCGGCGACAGCCTCTCCGGGAGGGCGCAGAGCTCCCTACTCGACCAGTACGCGAAGAGCCATGGTGTGAAGGTCGACCAACGGCCGGTCGAGGTGCTGCTCACACCCGACGCCGTGGCCAGGGTGCCGACCAGCGAGGCGGGCGTGCTTCCACTGGCCCGCACCTTCGACGGCCTGGCCCGGACGTCGGGCAAGAACTACCGGGCGCTCTACATCAGGAACTCCGCAACCGGGTCGACGGCGGAGCAGAAGGCCTTCGACAACGCGATCCGTCGTGGCGGCAGGGCAACAGCCGTCGTCGACGGCAAGAAGGTCACGATCACCGAGGTGGAGCCGCTCGACGGCCCTGCGGGACCGACGGCCGACAACAGCGGGCGCGATCTGGCGCTCGGTCTCGCGGATCACGTCCGACCGTTCGCTGACCGGCGTGGACACGAGCACCTGATGGACGTCGGGCTGGCCAACATCCGGCAGGAGTTCCTCGGCCGACTGGCGAACCCCAACTACCGGTTCCACGTCTCGCTGTCCGGTTTCAGCCCAACCGATTACCCGAACGTGCTGGCCCGAGGCAAGTACTACGACGACGGGCATCGGGGCATCCCAGTCGACGGGTCCGGCAACATCCGGTCCGACGCCCGTAACTGGGAGTTCGCGCCCGGCGTCACCGACTGGGAGATGTACCTGCTGCACAGCGTGCCGGGCGCGTTGGAACGCACCACCTTCTACGACGCGCACGACAACGTCGTGCCGGATCCCTTCGTCGACGGCCCGAGTTCACCGTCGAGCGGGGCGGACAGCGGTGGGCCCGGGCCTCCGGGATCGGAACCCGACGACGCCGGCGCCGACCAAGCCCCCCTGGCCGAACAGGGGGCCCGGGCGGAGGCCCGCGAACTCATCGGCGAGGACGGCACGTTCACGTCGCCGGAACTGGAGAGGCTCTACCAGGATTACGTCGCGCGCAAGAGCAGGGTGGCGGACGAGACACCGCGCGACCGGGTGGACTGGAAGGTCACCCGGGATTACTGGCTCAACGACAGTCCGATGGCGCGCGGGAACCGTTTCAACAGGACCGCCGGCGAGAACTATCAATACAACGAGGTATACCTCAAAAATGGCAAGATCGTCGACTCGTATCGCCCACCGGAAGGAGGTCGACCGGGCGAAATCGTCTCACGCAAGGCAACAGATTTCGACATCATCGCCCCGGACACCTTCAAGACATATCTGGGCGAGATGCTGCGGAAATACCGGCCCGGCACCATCATAGGATCGATCAAGTACCGCGAGGACCTCTACGGGAAGCCGCTGCAGGGAAGAATGATTCTCGAAGTCCCGGACAGCAACCTCAATTCCGCAAACCGGGCCGCATTCGAACAATTGGCGAAGAGCAACGGCATTGAGCTACGATACGCGCCCGAGGGGTAACCGAGGCTTGCCCCCGAACGAAGGAAGCTCCCAGCGTGAGTAAGGTGCACGATCCAGAGCTCCAGCGAGAGCTGATCGAGATCTTGAACCGGATCGACTTCGGCCACCGCTACTACGAGCGGTGCGCGAGCCTCCGCGAGCGATCCGGTTATCGCGAACACCGCGCCGACCGCGCGGAGATCGAGGCGTTGCTGGCGAAAACCGGCCTCGCTTTCAGGCACTCCGCGAGGGAGAAGTTCTTCCAACACACAGAGGCGTGGGCAAACTACGAGACCAACCTCAGGGTTTCGTTCCGCAACTCGGTGGCCGAGTTCATTCTGTATGTGTCGACCGATGACCTGGTCGCAGGGGGCCCGTACCCACGGCTCGCCCTCCAAGCGATTCAGGCTCGTGAGCCCGACTTCAACCCGACGCCCCTCGCGCCGAAGCTGCCGTTCTCCAACGCGGCGAAGCTCTGGGAGTGCGTAGGGTTCGGCGTGACACTTTTCAACGAGGTCCGAACCGAGTTCACCAAGCAATCCCGCGAGTAGCCGACGAAGGGCTTCGGCCCGGCTCGACCATCGAATTCGCCCCTGGCCAGCCGCTATCGCCGCTGGGCCGAGCCGTGCAGGTGGGCGAGGATGGCCTGGTTGGCCTGCCAGCCGTCCGGGAACTTGACCGGGACGTCCAGGTACACCGGCTCGGACGACGGGTGGGCGTCCAGCAACTCCGCGATTCCCGCGCGCGCCACCACGACGCACGCGTGCCGGTGCCGGGACGTCAGCACACACAGCCGCCCCGACTCCAGGTGGAACGCCGTCGCGTCCCGCCGCCCCGACAACGGGTGCAGCACGATCGTCACGTCGTACTCGCGGCCCTGGAGCCGGTTGGCGGTGTCCACCGTGACGCCCGCCGCGGCCTCGCCGAGCTGCGCGCGGATGGCCGCGACCTGGTCGCGGTGCGCGGCCCCGACGGCGATCCGGTCGGCCGTGACCGGCGCGCCCGCCGGCGCGTGCTCGGAGACCGCGACCCCTTCGCGCCGCAGCACCCGCAGCGCCAGCTCGGCGCACGCCGCCGTCGCCTCGGCGTCGGTGCGCAGCGTGTGCCGGGCCGGCAGCTCGTACAGCGCCCAGCCCGAGGACGCCGCCAGCTCCACCGCTGCGTCGACCCGGTCCCCCGGCCCGGGCTCGGTGAACGCCAGCGCCCGATCGGCCCCACCCGTGCCGGCGCGGAACCCGGTGAACGGGTAGAACGCCTGGGAGATCACCGGGGCCGCCGACGCGGGCAGCCGCCACGACACCGGCAGCCGGTGCACCGGCAGGTCGGGGTTGTGCCGCAGCAGCACCGCCACCGCCGACTGCATCGGGTCCCAGGTCAGGCCCGTCCAGCGCGCGGTCTCGACCGTGGAGAACGGGTCGAGCTGTCCCGGGTCACCCACGAACAGCGCCCGCTCGAACCTGCCGGCCACGCGCAGCAGGGCGTCCGACCGCATCTGGTACGCCTCGTCGACGATCGCCCACGGCCACGAGCCGTCGGTGACCGTGGCCCACTTGGCGGCCGTACCGATGATGACGGCCGAGTCGGCGAGGTCGGCGACCTTCGCGGCGACCCGGACCGTGTCGTGGCCGCTGACCCGGTCGGTCGCCCGGTAGTCGGCGGCGGAGAGCCGGCCGATGCGCAGCTCGGCGGCCTTGCGGGCCAGCCGGTCGATGAGGTCGTCGACCTGCTCGTTGGTCTGCGCGATGACGATCAGCGGTTCCCCTGCGGCGGCCAGCTCGACGGCGGCCCGGACGACCAGGGTCGACTTGCCGGCCCCGGGCGGCGAGTCGACGACCACGCCCCGGTGGTCACCGGAGCGCAGGTCGGCCAGCACGGCCGTGATGACGCGCTCCGCCTCGACGGCGGGCGGCACCTCCAGCCCAGCCAACATCGACCCCACCTTCCCAAGAGCGTCTCGAACCCCTAACGGCAACGAGGCCGCCAGCAGGGCCCTGACGTCTGGCGGCCTGTTGACGATCCCACAGGCCGGGAGAGCTCTCTCCGGCCGGCTCACCAGCAGCCGGCCTCTTCTGTCCGGGATCTGACAACCGAGGCCAGCGCAGCTTACCCAAAACGCACATATCTCGGCAGATAGCAGATGTGTTCAGGCTGCGGAGGGTGCCGAATTCATCGCACGCTGGCTATCGTGTCCGCGCCTCGAAGGGCATTCTCGTCACGACGAGCGGCTACGGACCCGCCTCGTACGAGTTCGCCTCAGGCAAGCCCCTGGAGCTGATCGACGGCTCCAACTTGCTCTACCTGCTCGCGGAACACGCGGGGGTGAAGGCCCGAATCGACCCGAGCGATCTGGACTGAGCGATGGCGAGCGAGGCCGGGCAGGCAAGAAACCGTCCGATCATGCACTTCACCCACATCGACAACGTGCCAATCATCCTCGCCGCCGGCCGCCTGCTCGCAGACACCACGGTCGGGGACAGGCTGGTTACCAACGTCGGTGCCCTCGACATCAAAGCAAGCCGACGGGCGAGGCGAGTTACCTGCCCACCGGGCGGCGTCGTAGCCGACTATGTGCCCTTCTACTTCGCCTCCCGCTCACCGATGATGTACCGAATCGCTTGTGAGCACAGGGACGGCAAGGTCGGGTGTTACGCGGGCGGGGACGATCCGCTCGTCTACCTCGTGAGTTCGGTGGAGCGGGTGCACACCGCTGGGGTGAGCTGGGTCGCAAGCGACGGCAACTGCGCAGCCAGCTTGACCAGGTTCTCACCGATTCTAGATGATCTGGCCGACCTGGTCGACTGGCCACTCCTCGACGAGCGCATCTGGAAGAACACACCGGAGGACCCGGACCGGGTCCGGCGGAGGATGGCCGAGTTCCTGGTCCACCTCGAGTTCCCGCTTCGCTGCTCGCCGGGTACGCCGTCCGGACGCCACAACGGCAGGAGCAGTTGACGCAGGTTCTCCGCGCTGCTGGCATCATCGACGCGTACGTTGGTGTCAGACCGGACTGGTACTACGGATACCAACGGGAGGAGGTGCGCAAGTGATCATCATCAGCCACGGCAACCTGCTGACCGCCGACGCTGAAGCCCTGGTCAACACGGTCAACACGGTAGGCGTGATGGGTAAAGGAATCGCTCTCCAGTTCAAGCGCGCCTATCCTGCGAACTACGCGGCCTACCGGGCGGCTTGCGCGGCGAAAGAAGTCAGACTGGGCGAAATGTTCGTCTTTGACTCCGCGCGCCTCGGCCCTCGCCGATATGTGATCAACTTTCCCACGAAGGGCCACTGGCGTGCTGCCTCCAAGCTGCGCGACATCGAGACCGGCCTCACCGACCTCGTCCGAGTGGTACGCGAGCGCGGAATTCCTTCGGTGGCAGTGCCTGCGCTTGGATGCGGCAACGGCGGGCTCGACTGGGAGCACATCCGCCCACTGATCGAGCGGGCCTTCGCCGAGTTGCCCGGCGTCCGGGTGCTGCTGTTTCCCCCCGAGGGCGCCCCCGAGCCGTCCGAAATGCCGGTCGGCAACCCGGCGCCCCCGCTGACACCTGGACGAGTCACCCTTCTACGTGCCATCGAGCGGTACCTTGAGCAATCCCGTGCGCTGGAGCCGCGAGACGGCATCACAACCCTGGAAATCCAGAAGATCGCCTATTTCCTGCAGGTGCTTGGCGAACCTCTGCACCTTTCCTTCAGCCGCGGAAGGTACGGCCCCTACGCGGAACGCCTGAATCACGTTCTCAACTGCCTGGAGGGGCATTACCTGGTCGGGTTCGGCGACCGTTCGTCCCGAGTCGAGGAGTTGCGCCCGATCCACCTGACAGAGGGCACGAGCGAGGCGGTCGCCAGATGGTTCGACTCCCCTGGCAGGTCACTCCCACCCGCTCTCCAACGCCTGGCCGCGTTGGTGCAGGGGTTCGAGGCTCCGTACAGCCTCGAACTACTCGCCACCGTGCACTACGCCGCTCAAGCACAACCGAAGACAAGCGATATCGACCAATTGATTGAGCGCGTCCAGGCCTGGAGCGGACGTAAGGCACGCCTCTTCACCCCGGCGCACATCATCACGGCTTGCGAGCGTTTGCAGTGCGCTGGTCTCCTGCCCAACCTGGCAACCGCATCGGCCTGACGAGGTCACCACTGTCACATCACGGCATGCCGGCCCGCGGCGGAGGCCACGGGCCGGCGCATCGTCACGTCCCGCCCGTCAGGGGCGCTCCCCCACCCGGTACGTGACCAGGTTCGGGTCCGCCCGCAGTTGCCGTTCCGTGAACTTGATCGTGTCCCAGCCCTTCCCCGAGTACAGCCGCGTCTGGTCCGCGTACCAGGGGGAGTTCGGGCTGGCCGACTGCGAGTACGTCAGGATCTGCCGCCCCGACGGCCCGTCGCGTCCCAGCTCGACGGCCATCACGAACGACGAGCCGTGCCGCACCTTCGGGTACCCGACGCCGGGCGCCAACAGGTCGATGATCATGTTGAACACGCCTGCCTCGGCGCGTCCGCCGTGGATCGGGATGCGCTCGGCGCCGCGCGGCTCGGTCTGGACGTCGCCGAGGCGGGCGTCCAGCGGGATGCCGGCCAGCCTGCGTACGGCGTCGGCGAGGGCGGTGCGCACCCGCGGGTCGTCGACGGCGAGCCGGCTGGGCGTGGTGACCGGGGCGGCGACGTCGAACCGGTCGGCGAAGCGCAGGCCGCCGGCCAGGGCGAACTCGGTGAACAGGTGCGCGCCCCGGCTGTCGAGGTCGACCCGCAGGTCCCAGCCGCGCAGCGCCTCGCACGCCTCCGCCAGGTCGACAATGCTGCCGTCGGAGGCGGTGCCGGTCGGCTGGGCCGTACACAGTCGCACCAGGTCGTCGCGGACCAGCTCGCCACCGTACGCCCGGTTGCCGAACGTGACGTCCCACAGCTTGCCGGTCGTGAAGCCGGTGCCGGGCAGGCCGTCGGTGCCGGCCAGACGCTGCTGCACCTGGCGCACGCCGAGCCGGGTGCGCAGGCTGCGCTCGGTCCGCTCGTCGCCGACGATGCGCGGGAAGCCTTCGAGCGGCTGCTCCGGGTTGGCCAGCCAGTAGCTGTCGTTGGAGTTCGTCGCGTAGTCGGCGCGGACCAGCGCCGGCAGGTGCGCCGGCCCGAGGATGCCGGGCACCGCGGCGTCGGGGTCGGCGCCCAGCTCGCACGCCGAGCGGGACCCGTCGAGGACGGCCTGGCCGCTGCTGGCGTACAGGGGCCGGAACGGCGCGGGGATGCAGGCGGCGGCCAGCTCGTCGGTGACCCGGGGCACCACCGAGTGATCCGCGTACAGGGCGGCGCCGCGGCTGTCGGCGGCTACTACGTTCACCCAGGGCAGGAACTGCCGCTGGTCCAGCACCTCCCGCAGCTCACCCACCGTCCGGGCCCTGGCCATCGCGAGCCAGCCGTCGAAGGCGCGGTTGTTCGCGGCGTTGGGGTCACTGATCGCGTACGCCGTGTCGGCGGTCCAGCCGAACGTGCCCGGCACCACGACGACGGGGCCGAAGTGGGTGTCGTAGAGGGTGCGGCTGACCGGCGTCGTGCCCGTACCGGACGCGTCGGGCACCTGCACGGTGACCGTGCGGGCGACCATCCTCCGGGGCTGACCGTCGTGGAGGTAGGCGGTCGGGTCGCCGGGGACCAGGGTCAGTTTGTGCCAGACGAAGCGGCGGGCGGTGGAGACGGTGTGGCTCCAGGCAAGCTTGCCGTTGTGGCCGATCTCGACCATCGGGTCGCCGACCAGGGCCGCGCCCTCGACGTCGTACCGGCCGGGGACCTTGAGGCGCATCCGGTAGAAGCGTTCGACGCCGTCCCAGGGGAAGTGCGGGTTGGCCAGCAGCATGCCGGCGCCGCTGGCGGTGGCGTCGCGGCCGAGGGCGTACGCGTTGCTGCCCACCCCGGCCGGCGCACCGTCGCGGGCGGCGACCACGGCGGCCGCCTCGGGAGCCGGCAGCGTACCGGTGATCTCGCCGGGCCGGTCGAGGGCCGCAGCCGGCGGCGCCGCGCCGACGATGCCGTCGGCGAGCGCGGCCGAGCTGGCCCGGACCATCCTGGCCCAGTGGGCCCGCCACACGTCCAGCTCGCTGATCGGCCGCACCCAGGGCCTGCCGGCGCACGCCGGGTCGGTCAGGTTCGCCGCCCCGGTACGCCGCAGGTAGGCGTTGTACCCGGCGGCGAAGCCGCGCACCTGGTCGCGGGCGTCGTCCGACGGCGAGTGGACCCCGTCGCGGGGCCCGGCGAGCAGCCGCTCGGCGACCCGCTGGTCGATGGCCTTCTGGTAGAAGATGTCGCTGCTCACGTTGCGGGCGGCGGCGCCCGTCGCCCCGAAGTACCGGGCGCGCTGGGCGTTGACGGTCACCATCATCTCGGCGATGAGGCAGATGTTGTCCTCCGCCTGGGCGTACCCGACGCCGAAGCCGAGGCTCGCGAAGTCGCGGGCAGTGATGTGCGGTACGCCGTACGAGGCGCGCTGGATCGTCGCCTCGTAGCCGATTCCGTGGCCGGGTCGCGCGGCGGCGGGGCCTGTGGCCGCGATCAGGCCGGCGGTGACGAGCAGACCGAGGGCGGTGGCGGCGGCGCCGAGCCGGCGCGGTGCCCGCCTCATCGGCCGTACCGGTGGGGGTGGTGGTGGGTCATCGGACGTCCTTCCACGTGCGTCGATCGTCCCTACTCGACGGACGCTAACAAGCAGCCCACGATGACGTGATCCGCGGCGTGCGCGCCCCAGCGCCTGGTCGCGGTCCCTCATCGGGCAAGCTGTAGCGATGCGGCCAGAAGTCGTCATAGCGGTGGTGTCCGCTGTTGTCTCGCTGGTAAGTGTCCTGTTGACGGCGGTAGCCACCCACCGCACGACCGTCACCGCCCACCGACTACAGCAGCAGAGCCACCAGCAGGCGAAGGTGGAACTCGCTGAGGAACTGTTCCGCCGATACCGCGAGCCGCTGCTGTGGTCCGCGCAGTCGCTCCAGTCGAGGATTTACAACGGGATCGGCCGCGGTTTCCTCCACCGCTACCTCCACTGTGGCGATCCGGAGGATGAGCGGTACGCACGGGACAACACCGTCTTCGTGTTGGCGGAGTACCTCGGCTGGCTGGAGATCATCCGGCGCGACCAGCGCTTCTGGGACCGGGAAGCCATCGTCGGCGCGGGCTCCCTGTTCAAAGCCATCGGCCAGACCCAACACGTGCTTGCCACCGAAGCATTCACTGGACCATTCCGGCTGTTCCGAGGCCAGCAACGTGCCCTCGGCGAACTCATGCTGACCCGCACCGAGTCGTCCGAGGTCAGCAGCCTGGAGGTGATGGGCTACGCCGCTTTCTGCGGCAGGTTGGACGACGACCCTCAGTTCGCGAAGTGGTTCGACCGGCTACGGACGGAGGTGGACACCATCGAGGCCGCCGGATACGACGGGAACACGCGGCTCGCCCGGCTTCAGGACAGCCTGCTCGACCTGATCAAGCTCCTCGATCCGGCTGGCGGTCCCCTGGCGGTCGCCCCAGAGGCGAGGCTCCCCGCAGAGCCGGGGCCGCTGCCCCAGTTACAGCCCTGATCGACCCGGCTCGAGATGAGGATCGGAGGCGTACGCCAGGGCGAGCCGACGGTGCTCGGGGTCGTCGGTGCGCTCAGCCAGTGCCCGCAACTCCGCCGATGCGGCGGCGGGGCGGCGCGCGCACCAGGCACGCATGAGGGCGGCGGCTGTCTCCGTCGGGCTGCCGGTGGCGGTGGCGACGACCACCTCCGCGGTCTCGTCCAGCAGTTGGTCGACGGTCGGCACGGCCACGCCCTGCTCACGCAGGTGCCCGGCGAGCAGGCCGACGCCCAGGGCCGTCAGTGCGACGAGGTTGCCGTCCTTCTCGACCGCGCCGAGCCTGGTCAGCTGGTCGAGCAGGCGGTCGGTGTCGTTGTCGGCGAGCCGGCGCCAGCCCCGCTCCTGCTCCCCCGTGCCGGGCTCGAACCCCAGCCCGCCGCCGGCCACCCGGTAGGCGAGCTGCCGCAACTCGTCGACCGGCATCGGCTCCGGCGCGATGAGCAGCGCCATCAGCACGGCGAACGCGGCATCGTCGAACCGCCACCGCAGGACCGACTCGGCCCACCCGTCGCCGCAGACCGCCTTGCCGAGCTCGAACAGCCCGGTGAGGGCCCGACGGGCCAGCGCGAGCGGGTCCGCCAGATCCTTCGCCGCACCCTTGACCGGCACCAGCCGGCCCTTCACCACGCGTACGACGCGGGCCGCCCGGGCCCAGGCGACCAGCACCGTGAGCACGTACAGCTCGTCGCTGCTGCGGGTCTTGAAGACCCGGTCCCCGATCACGGGATCGAGGACGTCGCCGGTGTCGAGCAACGCGACGAGTTCCCGCGCGTCGGCCAGCCGCAGCCTGCCCGTCGTGGTCAGCGCCCGCCCGTCACCGAGCCACCGCACCAACTCCCGCAGCCGGCGTACGACCACCGACCCGGCGGCCAGCTTGCGAAGCGCCTCGTCGTCGGGCACGGCCACCAGCGGTAGCGGCGGGTGCCGGTCGGAATCCTCGGCGATCAGGTGGTTGGCCATCACCTGATTCAGCAGGCCCTCGTCGACGGCGACGCGGCCCGCGTGCAGGTCGGCGATGAACCGCTCGGCGGCCACCTGGTCGGTCGGGTCGACGCCCTCGTCGAGCATCCGCATGGCCCAGAACTTCGCGAGCCCGTACCGGCTCTGGTCGGCCATCGCGTCCTCGAACGGGGTGGCGACCTTGTCCAGGAGGCCATGCAGCAGCTGCCGGTCGGCGCAGTGCCGGTCGGCGAGGTCCTGCTCGAAGAGGAAGTCGACGAACGCGCCCACGGTCGGCACGACCGCGGCCCACTCGTTGGACGGCAACGTCACCTTGCGGGGAAACCAGTCGAGCAGCGCCTCTTCCAGGTCCTCGGGCTGCCACCGCCCGAGGAGCCCGTCGCCGTCCGACCAGCGGTGCTCGAGCAGCTCCGCCACGACGAACAGGTCGACCGGCCGGCGGTGCTTGCGGGCCCACCGGTCGAACCTGCGCAGCAGCCGCTCACGGGCTGAATAGAAGAGGTCGTCCGGTGCCGAGGTGTAGACCATCCGCATGACGGCCGACACTACCGGCACGGGGATGAGCGGCGCGGCCCGGCCGCTTGCTCGGCCCGGCTCCCGCTGCACCTGTCGGCGCGCTGTGGAGCTGCCCCGTTTGTGCTATCGCTGATCGGGGCCCTGATCCGGTCCGGGGTCAGCGGGCCGCGCAGGACGTTCCCGCTGGGTTGGTGGTCATCGCCACGGGATCCGCTCCGGCAGGTAGATGCGCTCGGCGAGCACCCCGGCGACGAGCAGCCGCAGCCGCGAACCGGCCAGCATCGGCGGCGGCCCGCAGACGTACACGTCCTGGTCGGGGCGTAGATGGTCGAGGGCCACGGTGAGCGCGTCGCCCCGCTCCCCCGGCTCGGCGCGACGATCGCGGGAGAACGCCGGCACGATCGTCAGCCAGTCGTAGGCTTGCTGGAGCTTGTCGAGGGTGGTCGCGTCGTACAACTCGGCGACCGTGCGGGCCCCGACGACCAGGGTCACCCGCCGGCCGTCCGGTGCGGCGGCGACCTGCTCGACCAGGGCGCGCAGCGGCGCCAGCCCGGTGCCGCCAGCCACCAGCAGCAGGTCCCGCGCGCCGCCCAGGCTCAGGCCGGTATCCGCCGGTGGGCCGAGGTGGAGCGGCTCGCCGGAGCGTACATGATGGACGAGGCTGGTGGAGACGGCGCCGGCGGGGACCGCGCGGACGTGCAGCTCAAGCGTGCCGTCCGGGCGCGGCGCATTCGCCGGGGAGTACCAGCGCCACCGGCCGGGGTGGCGCGGCGTGCAGACCGGGATGGCCTGGCCGGGGCGGTGCGGCAGGGGCCGCGACGGCCGTACGGTGAGGATGGCGACGCCGTCGCACGGGCGGTCGTGCTCGACCACCTCGGCCGGCTGTCGGGCCTGTGCCGCCAGCGCCCCGGTCAGGTAGTCGGCGGCCCGCCGGTGCTGCGCCTCCGACCAGCCGAGATTCGGGATCTCGGCCGCCTCGGTGGGCGCGCTCGTGAGCGACCGCGCGAGGTGCGCCTTCAGCCGGTCCCAGTCCACCCCGATCAGGTACGGCGACAGCTCCGCGTCCGCCGCGACGAGGCTCAGCCAGCGGGCGGCTGCCTCGCGTATCTCCGCCTTGTTCATGGGCTTCCCTGAGGTGTAAGGAAGGGCCCTCTCGGTAGGACGGGCCCGTGTTGACGGGTGGAGCGGCGCCGGGGCGGGCGGGGACGGTCGACGTCGTTCGGGTCGACGCGACCGGAGCCCAGCACCCGCCCCGGGCCATGCGCCCACTCTCGGCGTGGCTCAGGGAGGCTGGTATGCCGAGGCGATCGTGACCGCCATGCGCGGTCCGTATACGGGTGGTGACGCCGCTCAGATGGAGGCGGGCTGCCGGATCAGGCGGTGGGCGTGCCACTGACGGGCGGCGTCGAGGAGCGGCCCGCGGTGGGGCGCCGGGGCGGAACGCTGCATCCGGTTCCAGAGGCGGACCAGGGCGTCGGCGAACGCGGTGACGGCCTCGCCGTCGGCTTCGGCGAACGCGGGGATTCGGGAAGCCCACCGCTCGGCGGCGGCGGGGCTGTGGCCGGCGCGGATGAGCCGTACCAGTAGAAACGCCGTGTCGATCCAGGCAGCGCCCCGGCAGGGGGCGGACCAGTCGACGAGCCGGATCCGGTCGCCGAGCAGGAAGTTCCGGGGCGTCATGTCGGTGTGCAGCAGGGTGTCCCCGCCGACCACCTCGGGGGCGATGAGCCCGCGCCAGCGAGTGGTGAACGGCTGCACCTCGACGGGCGGGCAGGGCGTCAGCTCGCGGGCAAGGCTGGTGAGCAGGTCCGCGACCGGGGCGAGGTCCGGGGAGCCCGGTTCCAGGCGGGGATGGCGGCCGGGCGCGTGCTCGAAGCCGCTTAGGAGCCACCCGTCGCGCTCGACGGTCCAGCGAAGCCGGGGCACGGCGTCGGGCAGCAACGGGTTGATGCAGGCTTCCTTACGGTAGAGCCAGCCGCTCGGGCCATCGGCCAGTCCGCCCTTGCAGAAGACCGTTCCGGCGGCGGTGTGGAGGGTGGCGGCGAACTCGCAGGATGCGCCGTCGGGCAGCGACTCGGCCTGGCGGATCTCGCCGATGTGCCGCTCGATTTCGCCTCGTAGTGCAAGGGGGAGGTCGTCCCAGTGGTGGCGGTGCGGCATGGTTGAGCCTTCCCGGGCGGCGGTCCCGGACAGCGTATGCCTGGGACCGCCGCCTGAGCTTCACTTGGTCGGGCTGTCGTGGCAGCCGGCGTGGCACTGGCTGCAGTCCGCCGTCCCAACCCAGAGGGGACGGTCGAGGGAGAAGCCGGCGGCGGTGATCGCGGCGACCGTCCGGGCGATCGGGGCGCCGAGCGGTTCCGGCTCCGCGCGGCCGGTCTCGTCCGACGGCGGGTCGGGCTGGTGATGGATGAACCGGCCGGCGATCCGCTGGCAGAAGTCGGCGTACTCGCGGGTGTGCAGGATGAGCGTGTGCCAGCCGATGTCGACCAGCTCGGAGGGGCCAAGCGGTTCGGTGGCGGTCGCGCAGACGGCGAGGAAGGCGAGCGCCTGGTCCATGATCCTGGCCGGCAGCTCGGCGGCCAGTACGGGATGGTCACGGGCGATGCGGGCGGTCAGCTGGGCGAACAGCTCGTCGGAGACGAGCGCCCGGCCGGTGCTGGCCTGGTCGATGGTGAGCATCCTGCTCCTTCCGTCAGCGGGCCTCCTTGTGTGGCCTTGCATCGAGCCTGCGGACGGTGGCCTCGACCCGACATGACGGCGCGAGGATCGTCGATATGCGCGGCACGCATACCGGGAGCCCTTGGAACGGTTTGAATGGATAGGCTCTACGGAGCGCAATCGACACAGCCACCCGCGAGCGGCGAGGTTGCCGGTGACACCTGCGAACTGTCCCCGATGCGGCGGACGCCTGGCGCGCGACAACGACAGTGGACGCTGCGCGCCCTGCCAGGCCGCCGAGCGCGACCGGCTGAGCAGCCCGCCTGCGGTGCCGGCGAGCTTCTGGGAGCACGAGCCGGTACGGCGGGCGCTCGCGGAGCGGCACCTCGGGCGGGTGATCCGCGCGTACCGGCACCACCCGTACCACGGGCGGCAGCCGTTGCCGCAGACGGTGGTGGCGGGGTGGCTGGGGATCACGCAGGCGCAGTTGAGCCGGGTGGAGAACGGGCCGCCTCTGGTGCACCTGGACCGGCTTAGAGGTCGCGCAGATAGGTCAAGATCATGGGCGTCGGGTGGGACGGTTGTCCCAGCGGTAGAGGGTCCATGCCTGCCGGATCAGGCTACGTAGAGTGATGATCGCGTCGGCGAGGTCGAAGAACGCG
>NZ_JBDPMC010000130.1:0-11521 GCF_039871625.1 Micromonospora sp. B11E3
CGCGTTCTTCGACCTCGCCGACGCGATCATCACTCTACGTAGCCTGATCCGGCAGGCATGGACCCTCTACCGCTGGGACAACCGTCCCACCCGACGCCCATGATCTTGACCTATCTGCGCGACCTCTTACTTGAGCCGGTTGCCTGGAAATCGAGCGCGGCCGGTTCTGAGGGGTCCCCGGCGCAGTAATGCGCCGGGGCTACCCGACGAGCCATGGTTCGGCTTCCTGGCCGACCAGATGAGCCGCCGCGACGCCACAAGAACGTCCAGGCTCGAAGCCGACATCCGCCGCTGGATCAGGAACTGGAACGAGGACCTCAAGCCGTTCATCTGAACGAAGAGCCCCGAAGAGATCCTCGAATCCCTCACCACTTCTGCCGACGGATCTCCGGCTCAGGACACTAGACGGACACCCATCGGAAACGACGTTGCCTGCTGGCGAGCGGCCCGTGTACCCTATCTCGTCCCGCTCGTGTGCGCCGGAGCAAGGTTCGAACGCGGCATCCTCGTCGGGCGCTCCGAGGCTGAAGCAGCCTGGGACGAGTCACCCGATCCACAACTCCTGACAATTTACTCCGCGACGCGTTTCGCTGGCTCAGCCGCTCCAACACCCGACGCCGTCATTTCCGGCTCGGACAACGCAGCCCGATCGCTTACGAGAACGCCTCTATACAACATCAAGGGAGCAATGGTCGACATGACGGATCGAATGCTGGACAACTGGTTGGCTTCGGTTGCGTCCGCCACACCCGGCCCCGGGGCGGGCGCGGTGGGGGCTATGAGCATCGCGATGGGAGCCGCGCTCGCAGAGAAGGCGGCGGCGGTCACATTGACGAGATTCAAGCCGACAGAACCTACGGTCACAATCCATGAACAGATTCTCACAAGTGCGCGCGAGGAAGCTCTGCAGCTCCGGAACCGAGCCGTGGAGCTCGCCGACAAGGAGGCCATAGCGTTTGTGGCCGTGACCACCGCATACCGACTGCCGCAGCGAGACAACGCCGAAAAAGCCATCCGCGCGGAACAACTACGGGAGGCAACGCTCAGGTGCGTCGAGTTGCCGCCACACATCGCCGCTGTCGCCGCGGAACTGGTGCGACTGGTCGAGCGGATGGTCGACAGCGTCAATCTGCATGTGCTGGGAATTGTGGCCACCGCGGTGACGACGGCTCGCGCCGGTCTGGAGTCGGCGGTCGACTCGATGCGCGTCGACGTCATGACGATGTCGTCCCATGACATCGGTCTTCAGCCTGGCGAGGCAGACGCACAGCTCGCAGCCGCCGATGCCGGCATCACCGCGGCTGAGGCCGCGATCGACCTGGTTCGCCAACGCATGGCGGCCGAGTCGGCGCGCAGCCAGGGCTGAGCCTCGATCCACGTGTGTCACGAACGTACGACCTCACCGGCACCATGGTCCGGGACGGCGAGGCCACCGGCGCGATCTCCGAGGAGGAGCTCGTCGCCAGCCTGGTCCTGTTCCTCATCGCCGGCACGCAGACACCGAGCGACGTCATCGGCAACGCCGTCCAGCTCGTCGTCTCCCGGCACCTGCCCGCCCATGACCTGGTCGCGGACCCGGGAACGCTGTCGGACTTCATCACCGAGGCCGTGCGCATCGACCCCGCCATCCACATGCTGACCCGCGTCGCCGCCCGCGACCTCGAGGCCGGCGGCGTCCACATCGCAGCCGGCTCACGGGTTCTGCTCACCCTGGCGGCGGCGAACCGGGATTCTCGACGGTTCGGGCGGCAGGACGAGTTCGACGTCGGCCGGGAGGGCAACGCGCCGCTGGCCTTCGGGCTCGGCACCCATTACTGCCTGGGCGCGAGCTTCGCCAAGCTGCTGGTCGACGTCGCGCTCGCCGAGCTGCTCGGGCGCTTTCCCGCGATGTCCCTAGCGTCCGAGCCGTCCTATCGGGAGCAGCTCGTGCAACGCGGCCTGGCCGACCGGGTCGTCAACCTCGAGGGTTAGTCCCTGTCGCCTCTGGCGAGGTGGCCCGTTCCGGGCTGAAAATCGGTGTTGGTCGGCCGCTGACGTCGTTGCAACGTGGTCGATCTGGCTTGGGGGTGCGAAGCCGCGTAGGCCATGATGTCCGGCCATGGGCGGCGCGCTGTTCTGGCGCGCCGACGCGCCCGATCGCCCGGCCGGTGACTACGGGCCGCTGAATATCATCGCCCGTAACCGGGTCAACCTCGACCGGATCCGCACCCACTGGACGGACATGCTGCGGGTGGCCGGGTCACTGGTCACCAGCAGAGTCCGCGCCTACGACCTGATCCCACTCCCCACGCTGCCCGTGGAAGACCTTCCTCGCGAGGCGATGGCGGGACTCTTGGATGTTGAGTTGGCGGGTGACCCTCCGCCGGTACGTTTCGTCGACCGAGTCGACCATGGCCAGCAGGTGCAGGGTCTTATCGATGCGGCTGTACTCGGCGAACGCCTGCCCCAGCGGGGTCGGGTTGCCGTCTCGGCTGATTATGCGGATCAGGTCGTAGGCGCGGACGGCACGTACTCCACCACCGACCAGGGCAGCTCCCAAGGGTCCTCGGTCAAGAAGTGCCCCAGATACCGAACGGTCCCGATCTGGAGCCCGAACCCGAGCCGGTTGTGCTCCCCACGCTCGTTCGCGATCAAATCCAGCGCGGTCCCGTCGAGCAGGAAGAGCCCCTCCAACTCCGACCGGGTGACGTCACCAACGAACCGCTCGTACGCGGAAGCCTGATCATCAGACAGGAACTCGACGGGCACAGGCGGACAACGTACGTAACCTCACCCCGCACCCTCACCCGCCGCCCCGCCCGCAAGATCATCCTTAGCGCTAATTTCTGTACCGATCTTCCTCAACCCCGGATGCTCGGGAGCCCGCAGGTAGCGCTCGAAGGTGTGCCGCATGGGTATGATCACCTACCGCTGGCCGGCCTGCCGCTGCTGCTCCACCGCCCGCTGAACGGCGCGGTCGATCCGGCCGGACCGTAGCGCGTCGCTGGCTGCCAGCAGCAGCCGTACCGGCGCACCTCCGAGCCCACCCTGAGCTCCAGTTGCTGGCTGCCCCGGCGGCCGACAGCTTGCTCATCGGCGCCACTGCCCGGTTGGCGACCAGCGCGAACAGCACTCGTTCCATGTTCGTGGTGAACCGGCGCGCGTCCGCCGCCGCCCGCACCGCCGCGGCGACGTCCAGTCGCCGCCACAGCCCGTCCAGCAGCCACACCGCTCCGATCGAGCGGGAGTCGACGACCTCCAGGGACGCCGCTGCGGCGGCCAGGCCTGCTTCCGCGCCCGTGCCATGCCCGTCATCGCCGAAGTGCTTGTTGATCGACGCCGCGAGCCGATGCAGCCCTTCCACGTCAACCTGGTCGACACGGCCCAGGTTCATCAGCACATCAGGCTTGATCTTGCCGCCCACCCGGCGGTTGTGCGCCAGAGCGACGTAGCGCACCACGCTGCCATCGGCGTTCGTCCGCGACGTGAACCGCAGATACATGACTACGAAGAAACCACACCTCCACTGGCAGTACAAGATGTGAATCCCTCGTCGTGTTACTACACTTTCTGGCCCCGGAGCCGGTCGGAAGTCGTCCCCGAGCCCGTGACCAGCAGCGACACAGAACCGATCACGCTCGTGTTCCTACGAACTGTGGAACTCGGGCACCCGCGCGAAGCTGAAACGCATGGTCAATCGCCAATTCTTGACCGAAGATGAGCCCGGAATATTCACACTCGCCCCGAAACGGACCTAATCCTCCGAACCGGCCTCTCACGCCCGGGTGGTGTCTTCCAAACCTGTCTGGCTGCTTGGCATCCTGGGCTCTGCGGTGTGGACTGACCCGGATGGCTTCCCCTTGAACGTCGTTTTCAAGGACCAGATCCGGGTACCTTTCCGTAGGCGGGCCACCTCAAAACCATCCACACAGGTTTGATGAGCGACGGTAGAGGTGCACCATCTCCGCTTGGCGTCCTGACGCATTGTCGATGCGGCTGCCGCCTCACACCGTCGCCGCCGGGCTGCTGGCAAGCTCCGCTGTGCGGCGCATCGCAGTGTCAGCCGCCGCAGGGTCGCGTCGCCCGAGGCCGCAGCTGGTCGCGATGTCCACCTGGCGGCCGACCATTCGCTCGATGAGGTTGCGAACGTGGACTTGGGTGGCGAGGTCTTGGCGCTCATGCGCGCAGCCTGCGATGAAGCGTGTCGTGGTCGGAAGCCGGAGCCCCGCAAGCGGCCGGTACCAGCGAGGGTCGATGGGCGGTGGCTCCACCGCAGCGGAGAACGGTGCGTGAACGAATTCCAACGGCCTACCCGCAGGCCACCTTGCCGCGATGGCGTTGGCAAGGCGCACCAAAGGGCCACTATCCCTCATCCGCGCCAGTGCCCGATGTTGCAGGTCTCCGACGCAGAGGTGGATGCCGAAGCGGGCGCCCTCGGGCGCCTGCCGAGCCAGGCCCGCGATCCCGCGTGCCAGGTAGCCCGCCACAGCCGGCTGACTGAAGCGCGGGACACTCGCCACGAAAACCAACTCGGCCGGTACCTCGATCTGGAACACCACGTGGTCCCCAGCCTCGGCATGGATCGCGCGGATCTCGCGCAACGTTGCATCGGTGAACGCCCTTCGATGCCGAAGCGCTCTAGCAGGACCCAAGGCGAACATCGCCACATTGAGATCGCCCGGCACGCCTACCTGGAACGGCAGCTCCGATCGGCCATGCGCCACGGCCAACTCTCGATAGATCGGATAGCTGTCGCGGAAGGCTGCTTCGATGCCCACCTTGATGGCGTCACCTCGCAACGTGTGGCCCCGACGCACCCTGAACATTGGTGTCTTGCTGTAGTCCGACCAGTCGCCGTCACGCGTTAACTCGAAGTCGGGGTGAGTGCGCAGCTCCTCCACGATGTGCAGCACCCAATCCGGGCGGTGTGTTTCACCGTCGGGCACCATGTCGAGGCTGTCCCCTAACTGCGACAGAGCCCACTGCATCGCACCCCGGGGGCTCTCGGCCGGGATGGTGCCAACCAGATGCGTCTTCCGCCTATTCTTCACCCTCATCCTTTCCTCCATCCCAACCGTTCCGCGCCCCGACCTACTGGCGACCTCCGGCCGGCATTGGCCGGCCCGGCCAGCGACGCGGTGGAAGGTCGTCACGGCCCCGCCACGCGGCACGAGCAAAGATCCAGCCGCAGTTGCGTGATCTGAATTTCGGCCGCTCATCGGATGAGTCGCGTCGAGCCAGCGCCAGTCGTGCAGATGTCGATGTCGATGATATCCGTCGTGCGAGTCAGGTGATCAGGCGTGCCCAGGGGAGCCCATGCGTGACCCGGACACGATGCGTCGCGTGGCCCTTGCTACCCGCGCTACCTTTCACCGTGGGTGCCGCCCTACCAGGTAGCGGCGGTGCTACAAGGCCTGGTGGGTCCTCCATCAGCAGCGAGGTGTTTGTGAAGCCCCGGGTTTGATGGAGAGTTGGTTAGCTGGTTTCCAGGGGTGCGGTGACCGGGTGGGTCATCGCGTGGAGTGCCTCGTGCTCGGTGGGTGGGACGTGGCCGAGTTCGCCGTGCAGCCTGCGGTTGTTGTACCAGTCGATGTACTCGACGGTGGCCATCTCCAGGTCGTCGAGCCCGCGCCACGGGCCCTTGTTGCGCACGAGTTCGGCCTTGTAGAGGGAGTTGAACGCCTCGGCCATCGCATTGTCGTACGAGTCGCCCTTGGAAGCCGACAGAGGCGACGGCGCCGGCCTCGGCGAGCCGCTGGGTGTAGCGGATTGCTCGGTACTGGACTCCCCGGTCGGAATGATGAACGAGTCCGCCCAGGTCAGCGCCTTGATTCTCGCGGCGCCACATCGCCATCTTCAACGCGTCGAGAGCCAGATCTGTGTAGAGCGACGTGGACACCTGCCAGCCGACGATCATGCGGGAGAACACGTCGAGGACGAACGCCGCGTACACCCAGCCCACGCTGGTGCGCACGTAGGTCAGGTCGGCGACCCACAGCTGGTTCGGACGTTCGGCGGTGAAGTCCCGTCTGACCAGGTCGCCAGGGCGGCTGGTCTCGGCCGCGGGGCGGGTCGTGCGCGGCGAGGTGTCGCGCAGCAGCCCACGCAGCCCGGACTCACGCATCAGCCGCTCGACGGTGCACCGGGCCACCCGCACGCCGCGTCGGTGCAGCTCGTGCCAGATCTTGCGGGCGCCGTAGACGCCGTAGTTCTCCGCGTGGATCCGCTCGATCACCGCGGTCAGCTCCTCATCGCGTCGCGAGCGGGCGCTGGCGGGGCGGGTCTTGGCGGCGTAGTAGGTCGAGGGTGCGATCTGTGCCGGCGTGTCTTCGAGCGCCCGCAGGACCGGCTGGACACCGTGTCGCTCCCGCTGGGAGTCGACGAACTCGACCTTCATCGCGACGGACGGTCCAACTCCGCCGCGAAGAAAGACGCCGCGGACTTCAGGATCTGGTTCGCCCGCCGCAGCTCACGCACCTCCCGTTCCAACGCGGCGAGGCGCTCCGCGTCGCTGCTGGTGGTGCCCGGCCGCTCACCGGCGTCGGTCTCGGCCTTCTTCACCCACGTGCGCAACGCCTCCGGATGAACCCCGAGCTGACCGGCGATCCGACGGATCGCCCCGACCGCGGACGCCGGATCCCGGCGGGCCTCGACCGCCAACCGGGTCGCACGCTCACGCAGCTCATCGTTGTACTTCTTCGGTGCGGGCATCGCTGGTGTTCCTTCCAGGTTTCGATGTCTCCATCAAACCCGGGGCTTGACAGTCAGGTGCCTGGTCGGCGGCCAGGAACCGGAACGCGACGTCGTCGACACACCTGCGCTCGATCGCCCGCGAGGAGCGCACACCGGTGGTGTAGCCGTAGATCAGCAGACGCACCATCAGCCGGGGATCATACGGCGGGTAGCCGCGCTTCTCGGTGTAGTCGGCCAGGACCGGCCCCAGGTCCAGCACCTCGTCGACCAGGTCCGCGACGAACCGGGCCAGGTGGTCCTCGAGCAGCCAGTCGTCAAGCGACGGCGGCAGCAGCAGGACTTGGCGCGGGTCGAACGCCCGGAAGGTCTTGTCCACCGCCACCGCACGATGCGTCCGCTTCGGCTCGACCGGCTCGACCTCGAACAGCCCATCCTCACGACGCATACCCGGATGATTCCGTATAAAAGATCACGAGATGCAAGGCGGGTGCCCTTTACTGAGACACGCTCCTAGCCGGTGGCGTTGACGGGTCCCCACACCCCACGACCACGAGCAGGTCCAAGGAGACACTCGCGGACTGCGCCGGAGTCCTGGGATCGGATCCGACGGCGCGCCCGTGGCGCGAGGGCTCGACAGTGGTCATGCCCCAACCGACCCGGGTGGCATGGTTTTGTAGGCTCTGGTGGGTTAAGAGCGATTCTAAAGATAGCGGACAGCCAGTTGCGCAGGTAACGAGCGAGCATACGATGTGCGCAGTAGATCAACGAGCCGGTGCTTGTCCGCGGTACCACCCCAACCCACCATCGTGCTCAAGGAAGGCCTTCGCACATGGAGCCGTCGTAGCCTAACCGGTCGAGCGTGGAAGAGGTCCCCTCCCGAGTGGACTGCGCCGGGCGCCTGACCAGGAATCGTTGACTGTGGCGCGCGGCCACCAACCCGGCGCAGCGTGTTCTGCTCGGCGGCGCCGCGGGCCCTCGGCGACCAGATGTCAGCGCCGGCTGGCTGCCAGGAAAACGTGCTGCTTCCGCGTCCGACCACGGCGGTGCCGCGGCTGCTCGCCGACGTGTCAGGCACCCTCGAACCGTTGGTCGGGCCACCGTGACGCAACGAGCACGCCACGTTGGTCGGATCGAACCTCATCGGCCCCGCATGCCACGTCCAACGGTCGATGCAGGCGAAGGTCTTCCTAGTCGTTCTCGAACAGGACCGGAGCAAAGTGCTGCTCAGGTCAGACCCATTCATGACTTTGCGGACTCTTGCACCACCACCGCTACTCCCTGCTCCTTCCTGCACCGACGGGAGATTTGACATGCTTGCGCCAACGAATACGAAAAACGGAATTGGCTATCACGCCGGCAGCAAGAAGATAACGGTCCACTCGGCCAAGAATGGCGATGGTCTAGCCAGCCCTCAGGGGCAGACGTTGATCCCGACGGTCAGCCAGCAACTGTGCGGGACGAACGGAATCTCGGCATGCACCGTAGTCATGCAACCGGGCAAGGTGTCACGGCTGCATTTACATGCGCGGACAGAGATCGTGGTGGTTTGCGTAGAGGGCTGGGCGGCCACGTTGATCGGACCCGATTTCGAGCCGGTACTGCATGGACCGGGTGAGTTCCTGTACGTGCCCGAAGGCGTCCTCCACGCTGCCGTGAATTTGAGCTCGGAGCATCGTTTGGTGGCGTATGAGTTTCGGACTGACCCGAAGCTCAATGAGGATGTGGTGTTGGTGCCTGAGCAGGAAGAAGCCATGCTGGAGGCGGCGGCAGAGCTACAGGGTGGTTTTGCGGAGGGCAGGCTGAAGCTGCCGATCCACTGGGATCTCACGGGAACTTCCAACCTTTCGACCAATACTCATCGCAGTCCGCGTAACGCCCTTCAGTAAATCGCCCACATCCCCCCGGGGGTGCCTCGACCTCGGGATAGCCGCGGGTCTTGAGTCCGCAGTCAGGGTTCACACAGCACGCGTACCCGTATCACCACTGACCGGACATCGGCCGGAACGTCCGCGACAGTCGCTGATGGCACCCCTGCACTCCGCGCGACACGGCTGCGCAGCGCGGTCAGGCCACCGCCCCTTCGGGAGCCCGGGCCCGCACCAGGATGCGCTCTCCGTCGTCCACCACGCCATCGATCACCAGCGGGGTAACTTGGTCACTCCCGGCTCCATGGCCCCGTATCGCTTGTAGGAGATCGTGAAGATGGCCCCATCACCAATCGTCGGCGTCTGGCGAGTCAGGACCGAGGGAGCTCCTGTTCCGTACCATATGTTTGCCTTCCACTCCGACGGCACCCTCCATCAGTCCAATCCCCCGCTCGGCAACACCATCACAAGCGACACGGCCGGTTTGGGCGTCTGGCAGGAGCGAGAAGGCGCCGTCAAGGCCCGCTTCGAGGAGTACCGCCTCGCCTACCGCGACCACAGCATGACCCGCGGCGTAATAGAGCTCACGCTGAGCGTCAGCCACAACTCGTTTACCGGTACCGCCGAGTTCAACGTCTACGACGTAGATGACAAGCATCTTGACGGCCCCCTCCATGCCACCGTGGAAGGGCGGAAAGTGACTTTGGAGTAGTCCCATGTCGGCAACCACCCCGCTGTCGTCCCTAGCCGATCGGGCCGTCGCTGACCCCATCGCGCCGATCTTTGGCACAATCATGTCGCGACAAGCGGCCGATTCCTCGTTTGTCTCGCTGGCCGCCGGCTCGCCCGACAACCGCCTGCTCCCCAACGACCTGCTCGAAGCCCTGGTTCAAGACGCCCGCCAGGCCGACCAGCACCTCGGCCTACTCAACTACACCATGCCCCAAGGCCTGCCGTCGCTGCGTGCGCACTTTGCTCGGCTGCTCCAGGATCAGGGCGTCCGGTGCACTCCCGATGGCCTGCTGATAACGAGCGGGGGCATGGAGGCCATCAGCCTGGCCGCAGAACTCACTCTCAACCCCGGAGATGTCGTCCTGGTCGAGAGCCCGGCCTTCCCCGGTGCCATGAGCGCCTTTCAGCGCTGCGGGGCCAGGGTGGTCCATGTGGACTGTGACGACGACGGCATCATCCCCGAAGCTGTCGTCGAGGCCATCGCGCTGCATCAGCCCAAGCTCCTGTCGGTCATGCCCGATTTCCAGAATCCGTCCGGGCGGGTCATGCCCACCGCGCGCCGGGAGCGCTTGGCGCTGATCATCGAGGACACCGGCGTCATGGCGATAGAAGATGGCGTCTACACGCAGCTCCGGTTTGCCGGCGATCCCCTGCCGCCCCTGCAGTCCTACGCGCCCGACCACGTCCTCTACGCCTCTTCCGTCTCGAAGATCCTCGCCCCCGCCATGCGCGTAGGCGCTCTCGTAGCTCCGCCCGCCTTTGTGGAGCACGCCCGACGCGTCAAGTCGGCCTACAACATGCAGGCCTCGGGATTCACCCAAGCCATCGCAGCTCGATTCCTGGACCCTGGAAAGTCTGTTCTCACGGACCACCTCCAGTCCCTCCGCACCGCCTACGCTGATCGGTACAGGGTCATGGACCAGGCACTCGCACAACATTTCCCGGACAGCGCCGGCTATACCTGGACCAGACCCTCGGGCGGCATGTTCCTATGGCTCGAAGGGCCAAACTCCGTCGACTTCACCGCAGCCCTCGGCCGGGCACTGGAGGCGGGTGTGGCCTACATTCCCGGCTCGCTGTTTTATTTCGACCCCAGGCGTGGTCACCAGGCCGCTCGGCTCAACTACGCCAGCACCTCGCCTGACCGAATTCCTGAGGGCATCGCCCGGCTCGCCATGGCGCTATTGGGCTAGTAGTGGGACGCTCCCGCCACAGTCGTCACATCGCCCGGCCGGCGGTGGTGAACGGATGCTGACCGGCAGCCGTGCTCTGTGTGAGAACCCGTCCACGTAGGTCAGATGACATACGATGACCTGGCACGACAAATCCCAGCGGGAAGCCCGTGACGGCGGATGCGATGCCCGGCACCGGTCCTCCCCCTCCGGATGCAGACCCGCCCACCAGCCACGCAACGAACCAAGGCGGCGCGACGGGGTTCGGTTGTCCTCGTCGTCGGCTTCCTGGCGCCCTTGGCGGTACTCGGCGCGTGCTTGGCCAGCGCCGGCGACAGCGGCAAGGGCGACCGCGGGCGCGCCGAGCGGCAGGAGCACCTATGGACCGGAGATGCCGACCTTCCCTCCGGGTCGACCGTCGACTCGGCGGGCCCGGCATTACTTCCCGCCCCCACCGCCGCCGGGCCTTCGGAGACGCCACGGAAGGCCGACGGCGGTACCACCCCCGCCGGCCCCATCCCGACGCCGACTGCCGCAGGTGCGGCACCACCGGCGCCCCAACCGACCGCACAGCCGATACTGCTCGGCAACTTCGACGGAGATCCGGGATGGACCGACGGTCACGGCCGCAACGATCCGGGAAAGACCATCGAGTGTGAGGGGTTGGCCCGCTGCGCGGTCACGGGTGGGGCGCTCTTGCTCAGGTACGAGGCCAACGGCTGGTTCGGGAGCTACGTCGACCGCAACCTGACCGACTACACGCGCCTGGTGTTGCGGATCCGGGGAGAACGCGGCGGCGAGGAGTCCGACATCCGGCTCACTCCCGGCGGCGTTCAGTCCAGACTGACCGGTCTCACCCTCGCCGGCGACAATCGGACCATCACCACCGGCTACCAGGACCTGCGCATTCCGCTGGCGGCAAACCGTATCGACCGCACCACCCCAGGTGAGCTCCAGGGCCCCGGCGTTGTTTCTTTCTGTCCGGCTTGGTGATGGTTTGCTAGATGCCGTAGACGGCGAAGACATCGGTGCGGTTGTGTAGGTCGCGGCGGGCGTGGGCGATGTTGGCGCGTCCGGCGA
>NZ_JBDPMC010000131.1:0-10939 GCF_039871625.1 Micromonospora sp. B11E3
CGTCCGACCGGCCTCACGCCGGCTGCGGCGCGTCCGACCGGCCTCACGCCGGCTGCGGCGCGTCCGACCGGCCTCACGCCGGCTGCGGCGCGTCCGACCGGCCTCACGCCGGCTGCGGCGCGTCCGAGCCGGACAGCACGACCTCCCACGCCTCCACGCCGCGGTCGGTGACCGTGGTCGGCGACTCCAGGTGGTACGCCCCGCTGGGCAGGACCCCCGCGCCGCCGTGGCGCTCCAACACGGCGAGCTGGGCGGCCACGTCCTCGCCCTGGTGGTCCACCTGCACCCGCCGCCAGAAGTCGAAGCCGCCCGAGTCGACCAGGGCCGCGCGGTCGTAGAGCACGCACCCGCCGACCCAGGAGACCTTGTACGCCCGCCACGCCCCGGGCGGCAGGCGCAGCTTCTCGGTGACGTGCAGCAGGTTCGCCGCCGGATGGATGGCCGACCGGTGCCACTCCCGGGTGCCGGGGCGGACCCGCTCCGGCACGGGCCGGCCCACCCACTCCTCGTAGTGCCGGTGCGTCTCCGGCCGGACGTCGTCGACGTACGACAGGCCGTGCACCGCGTTGCCGACGAAGCCGCAGCCCAGCTCCCCGATCGCGGTGACCAGCCGGCGCAGCGTGCCCGGTTCCAGCCAGACGTCGTCGTCGAGGCAGAGCACGTACCGGGCCGCCGACAGGTCGAGCAGGTACGCCCGGTGCTCCGCCAGCCCGCGCCGGGGCAGCCGCCGGGTCAGCAGGACCGGGTGGCCCCGGTGGCGCAGCGCCCGCACCATCGTCGCCGCCGCCGGATGGGCGTACGCGGGCAGGTCGTCGGACTGGTCGCTGACCGCGACCCCGAACCCGGGTACGCCCTCCTGGGCGGCCAGCCCGGAGAGCGTGACCGCCAGTTCGGCGGGGCGGTTGCGGGTCGGGATCAGCACGTCGAGCTGTCGTTCCCGGCGGAACCGCGCAACGGTGCCGAGGTCGAGCGGCCGGTTCACGCCGGCCTGCCCGGCACCGGCGTCGTGGCGCCCCGGCCGCCGGAGCCCCGCCCGGCGTCGCGCGGCCCGCCGTTCCGGCCCTCGGCGGCGCCCCGCCCGTCGACCGGATCGCGGCCGGCGCCCCGCCCGTCGACCGGATCGCGGCCGGCGCCCCGCCCGTCGACCGGGTCGCGGCCGGCGCCCCGGTTCCGGCCCCCGACCGGGTCCCCGGCGTCGAGCCGGTTGCGCGCGTCGGCCCGGTTCCGGCCGTACGGCCTGTCCCGGCCGTTGGCGCGGATCCGCTCGATGATCGCCGAGGTGGAGCGGTCCGGCACGTACCCGAGGGTGCGGACCTGACCGCCGAGGCGGCGCACCAACGGCGCCTCCGGGACCATGTCCGGCGGGTAGTCGCCGCCCTTGACGTACACGTCGGGTCGGACGACCTCGATCAGCCCCGCCGGCGAGTCCTCCTCGAAGACCACCACGTGGTCGACGCACGCCAGCGCGGCGAGCAGGGTGACCCGGTCCTCCGCCGGGTTGACCGGGCGGTCCGGCCCCTTCAGCCGGCGGACGCTGCCGTCGGAGTTCACCGCGACCACCAGCAGGTCGCCGAGCGCCCGCGCCTGCTCCAGGTAGCGCACGTGTCCCGGGTGCAGCACGTCGAAGCAGCCGTTGGTGAAGACCACCGAGCGGCCCTCGCCCCGGTGGGCGGCCACGACGGCGGCCAGCTCGTCGGGGGACACCAGCACCCGGTTCCCGGCGGACGCGCCGCCGACGCCGAGGGCCTCCAGCAGATCCTCGCGCCGGCACACGCAGGTGCCCGTGTCCGACACGGTGATGGTGGCCGCGAGCTGGGCGAGCTGGGCGGCGGTCGGCAGCGGCGCGTCGGCGGCCAGGGCCAGCGTCATCGCCGCCAGGTACGCGTCACCCGCCCCTACCGCGTGGCTGGCCGGTACGGGGGTGCTGTGGCTGCGCCGCGGCTCGCCGTCCGTGCCGCCGACCACCGCCCCGTCGGTGTCCAGGGTCACCGCGACCACGTCCGCGCCGGTGTGCGCCCGCAGTTCGGCGAGGCGCGCCTCGGCCAGCAGGGCCCGGTCCACCCTGTCGCCGGCCGTCGGGTCCACGGCGATCCCGGTCACACTGAGCCCGTCACCGGTCAGCGTCACCCGCTCCTCGCCGGGCGTCGGCTCGCCGGTCAGGCCCGTCGGACGTCCCAGGCCGCCCGGCGCGGTGCCCACGCTCAGCTCCGACGGCCCGTCCGCCGGGTCGGTCTCCGGGTGGTCGAGGTGCAAATGGGAGTCGGTACGGGAGGCGGCCCGCGCCAGCAGCCGGGTCGCCTCGGCGAAGCTCGGGGTGACCACGGTCGGCGCGAGGCCCCGCCAGTCCGCGAGGTCGTGCGCGTCCAGCGCGACGGTGGCGTACCGGTCGCGGGCGGCGACCAGCCAGGCGCGTACCGGGGCGGGGAGCGCGCCGAGCCCATAGTCGCAGACCACCAGGGTGGGCGGCTCGCCGCCGGCGGCGGCCCGCAGCTCCTCGGTGGCGCACTCCAGCGCCGTCACCAGCCGGGCCACGCCGTCGTCGTCCAGCACGTCGTCCGGGTCGCCGGAGTCCTCGCGCAGCAGGATCTGGTTGCCGGCCAGCATCCGCCGCTTCACGGGCGTCGGCCGGCCGGGATGGTTGACCGTACGGTCCCAGACGCCGGCCCGGTCCAGGCAGTCGTGCAGTTCGTCCCCGGCGGCGTCGGCGCCGACCGGGGCGACCAGCACCGCCCGCCCGCCGAGGGCGGCGACGTTGACCGCGGTGTTCGCCGCGCCGCCGGCCGCCGAGATCCGGCGGCGCAGGGTGAGCACGGGCGCCGGCGCCTCCCGGCAG
Organism: Micromonospora sp. B11E3; assembly: GCF_039871625.1. NCBI lineage: Bacteria > Bacillati > Actinomycetota > Actinomycetes > Micromonosporales > Micromonosporaceae > Micromonospora > Micromonospora sp. B11E3. Next base: position 2,834 of record NZ_JBDPMC010000131.1, read on the forward strand.
AGCCGGTCCGACTCGGCGAACCGCCACTCGTCGAGCATGGCGTCGCCGATCACCAGCACGGGACGTCCCAGCCAGCTCTCCACGACGGTGGCGAGCCGCTCCTCCGCTGCTGCTCCTGCCATGTCCGTCGGGGTCCCCCCGGCGTCCCGAGTCAAACCTGGGACACCGGTGCTGCCGCGGCGGCCCAGGCGGCGTCCTCGGCCTGCTTGCGGGCCAGGCCGTCGCGGCCGTCGTAGCGGAGGAACGCCGGCAGCGCGGCGGCCAACGCCACCGTGCCGAGCACGCACAGCACGCCGCCGGAGACGATCGACCCGCCGACGCCCAGCGGCGTACGGGCCACCAGGCCGGAGCGGAGCTGGCCGAGCAGCGGCCCGGTCGAGTACGACAGCATCTCGATGCCGGCGAGCCGGCCGCGCAGGTGGTTGGGGATGGTCTGGTTCCAGATGATCATGCGGAACAGGCCGGAGACCATGTCCGCCGCGCCGGCCAGGGCCAGGAAGAACAGGGCCACCCACAGCGAGCCGACCAGGCCGAACCCGACGATCGCCAGGCCCCAGGCCCCGGCCGCGAGCACCACCATCAGGCCGTGCCGGTGCACCCGGGACGTCCAGCCGGAGGCGAGGGTCGCCACCAGCGAGCCGACCGCCGGGGCGGCGTAGAGCAGGCCGAGCACCGCCGGCCCGCCGAGCTTCGCCGCCATGAACGGATACAGCGCCTGCGGCATGCCGAAGAACATCGCGTTGATGTCGACCAGGTACGTGCCGAGCAGTTCGGGTCGGCTGCGGGCGTACCGCAGGCCCGTCGCCACCGACCGCAGCGACGGCCGGTCGGCGGCCGGGGGCGGCGGCACCGCCCGCACCAGCGCCAGGCAGGCCAGCGAGAACGCGAAGGTGGCCAGGTCGATCGCGTACACCCAGGCCAGGTCGACCGAGGCGATCAGCACGCCCGCCACGGCGGGGCCGCCGAGCTGCGCCACCTGCATCCGCAGTGAGTTCAGCGCGCTCGCCGCCGGGATCTCGTCGGGCGTCACCACGCGCGGGGTCAGCCCCTCCAGGGCCGGGCGCTGCAGGCCGTCCAGCGCGGCGGTCAGCGCGGCCACCAGGTAGAGCAGCCAGAGCTGCGGGCTCGACCCGAGCGAGTTGACCAGCAGGGCCGCGCAGAGCAGCGTGAACCCGATCTCGCCGCCGAGCACCAGCAGCCGCCGGTCCAGGTAGTCGGCGAGGGCGCCGCCGACGAAGGCCATCACGAGCAGGGGTACGAGCTCGCAGACCCCGAGCAGGCCGACGAGCAGCGGATCCCGGGTCAGCTCGTACACCTGGTACGGCACCGTCACGTACGTGATGAACGACCCGAAGCCGGACACTCCCGCCGCCGAGAAGACCAGCCGGAAGTCCCGGGAGGTGCGCAGCGGCGTGACGTCCAGCGCCAGGCGGCGCAGCGGTTTCACCAGCGGATGGTGGCGGGCTGGCAGGGCCCTGTCGAGGGGTTTCCCGCTCGCTGCCGTCGCCCGGCACGACGGTCCCGGCATGTTCCGCGCCAGACGGGAAAGAACGCCGGGTGACCGCCGAAGCCCAGAGCCGACCCGTGCTGACCGCCCGCCAGCTCCGCCTGCTCATGTTCGGCCTGATGACCGGCATGCTGCTGGCCGCGCTGGACCAGACCATCGTCGGCACGGCGCTGCCCACCATCGTCGGCCAGCTCGGCGGGATCAACCACTACTCCTGGGTGGTGACGGCATACCTGCTCGCCTCCACGGCCTCGACCCCGCTGTACGGCAAGATGGCCGACCTGTACGGCCGCCGCCCGGTCTTCCTCTTCTCGATCGGGACGTTCCTGCTCGGCTCGCTGCTGGCCGGGCTGTCACAGAACATGACCCAGCTCATCGTCACCCGGGGCGTGCAGGGGCTCGGCGCCGGCGGCCTGATGACGCTCGCGTTCACTATCATCTCGGACGTCGTGTCGCCCCGGGAGCGCGGCCGGTACCAGGGGTTGTTCGGGGCGGTGTTCGGCCTCTCCTCGGTGGCCGGCCCGCTCGTCGGCGGCTACTTCGCCGAGACGAACTGGCGGTGGATCTTCTACATCAACGTGCCGCTGGCGATCCTCGCCATCGTGGTCTGCTACCACGTCATGCGGCTGGTCCCGTTCCAGCGGCGGGAGCACGCGATCGACTGGATCGGGGCGGCGGTGCTGGTCGCCGGGGTGAGCTGCCTGCTGCTCGCGCTGAGCTGGGGCGGCACCTCGTACGCCTGGCGCTCCGGCGTCATCATCGGGCTGTTCGCGGCCGGGGCGGTGCTGGCCGGGCTCTTCCTGCTGCAGGAGGCCCGGGTCGCCGAGCCGATCCTGCCGCTGCGGCTGTTCCGCAGCGCCACGTTCGCGCTGGCCAACGCCGCCGGTTTCGTGCTCGGCCTGGTGATGTTCGGGTCGATCATCTTCATCCCGCTGTACCTGCAGATCGTCAAGGGCGCCTCGCCCACCCGCAGCGGCCTGCTGATGCTGCCGATGATGGCCGGCATCATCGTCACCTCGATCCTGACCGGCCGGGCGATGAGCCGGATCGGCCGGTACAAGTGGTTCCCGGTGGCGGGAACGGTCGTGCTGCTCGCCGGCATGCTGCTGTTCACCCGCCTGGCGGTGGACACCTCCCTCTGGGTGGCGTTCGGCTACATGGTGGTGATCGGCGTCGGCCTGGGCCTGTGCATGCAGTCGCTGATCCTCGCGGTGCAGAACGCGGTGGATCCCCGGGACCTGGGTGCAGGCACCTCCTCGGCCACGTTCTTCCGGTCGCTCGGCGGGTCGTTCGGCGTGGCGATCCTCGGGGCGGTGCTCTCGTCGCAGCTCACCCACCAGCTCGCCGACCGGCTGCCGGGCGCGATCGCCCAGCTCCCGCCGGCCGAGCGGGCGGCGGTGGCGGCCCAGGGCGGGACGAACATCTCGATCAACGAGCCCTCGACCATCCTGGCCCTGCCCGGCCCGGTCCGCGCCGCCGTCCAGGCCGCCTTCGTCGACTCGCTGCACCTGGTCTTCCTCACCACCGGGCTGATCGCCGTGGTGGCGGTGCTGGTCACGTTGGCGCTGCCGAACGAGAGGCTGCGCGGCGCCGGGCCGCGGGGCGCCACCGGCGGCGCCGACCCGCTGGGCGGGAAGGCCCCCGCCCCGGGCGGCAAGCCGCTGACGAAGGAGTCGAAGGACGAGACCGCGGCCGACATGCAGGCCAAGAGCCAGACCATGCTGTGACGGAGCGCGTTGATCACGTAACGGAATCGCGAACGTCGACGCCCGTACATGTGGAGCCGTCATCCGGCGGTTCCCGGCCGGATGCCTTTCAACGGGGGAGGTCACCCGGCGGTGCCGGTCCGTCCCGCGTCCGTGGGGCGGACCGGGCCTACTTGAGGATCAGCCCGGTGCCCTTGGCCGGGCCTACTTGAGGATCAGCCCGGTGCCCTTGGCCGGGCCTACTTGAGGATCAGCCGGTTCGTCTGCTCGAAGACGTCCAGGTCGGCGAGGGTCTCGGTGACCGAGGTCGACAGCGGGGCGGGGAGCCTGTCGCGGGGGAAGAAGCCGGCGTCCGTGGTCTCGTCGGTGACCCGGGCCAGGTCCCCGTCCCAGTCCTCGACCCGGAAGGCGACGGTGAAGACCTGGTACGTGTGGCCGTACATGTTGGTGTGGGTCCGGTCCGGGCCGGTGTAGAGGGCGAACGCCCCGACCCGCAGGGCCCGCAGCCCGGTCTCCTCGCGCACCTCGCGTACCGCGCAGTCGGCGATCGACTCGCCCAGCTCCATCGCGCCCGCCGGCATCGCCCACTGGCCGTTGTCCGAGCGCCGGATCAGCAGCAGGCGACCGGCGTTGTCGCGCACGACGGCGCGGGCGCCGACGAACATCAGGGTGCGGTCACCGGCCAGGGCGCGCAATTGACCGACGTACGAATCGGCCCAGGAGATGCTCACCCGAACAATTTACGGGGGGTTCCCAACGTGTGACCCACGACACTAGCTTGTTACCCATGCGTAGCACGATGATGGACGCCCCCCTCCAGGTCGCCCGGATCCTCGAACACGGCGCCACCGTGCACCACGCCGCCGAGGTGGTCACGTGGACCGGCGGCGAGCCCCACCGCATGTCGTACGCCGAGGTGGGACGCACGGCGGCCCGGCTCGCCCACGCGCTGCGCGACGAGTGCGGGGTGACGGGCGACGAGCGGGTCGCCACGTTCATGTGGAACAACGCCGAGCACCTGGTGGCGTACTTCGCCGTGCCGAGCATGGGCGCGGTGCTGCACACGCTGAACATCAGGCTCTTCCCCGAGCAGGTCGCCTACATCGCCAACCACGCCGAGGACCGGGTGGTGCTGGTCGACACGACGCTCATCCCGCTGCTGGCGAAGTCGATCGGCCAGATGACCACGGTGCGACACGTGGTGGTGGTCGGCGGGGGCGACCCGGCCCCGCTGGTGGCGGCGGCCGGCGACCGGATCGCCGTACACCACTGGGACGCCCTGCTGGCCGGCCGGCCGGAGGTCTACGACTGGCCGGAGCTGGACGAGCGTGATGCGGCGGCCCTCTGCTACACGTCCGGGACCACCGGCAACCCCAAGGGCGTCGCATACTCGCACCGGTCCATCTACCTGCACTCGCTCCAGGTCTGCCTGCCGGAGGGGTTCGGCCTCGGGCCGACCACGCGCGAGCTGATCATCGTGCCGATGTTCCACGCCATGTCGTGGGGGCTGCCGTACGCGGCGTTCATGTCCGGCGCGTCGGTGATCCTGCCGGACCGGTTCCTCCAGGCCGCCCCGATCGCCGAGATGATCGCCGCCGAGCGGCCCACGCTGGCCGGCGCGGTGCCGACCATCTGGACCGACCTGCTGGCATACCTGGACGGCCGCGACGTGGACACCGCCTCCCTCAAGGAGGTGATCGTCGGCGGCTCGGCCTGCCCGCCCGCGCTGATGCACGCCTTCCACGAGCGGCACGGTATCGAGATCGTCCACGCCTGGGGGATGACCGAGATGTCCCCGCTCGGCTCGGTCGCCCGGCCGCCGGCCGGCGCGACCGGCGAGGACGCCTGGCGCTACCGGTACACCCAGGGCCGCGTCCCCGCCGGGGTCGAGGCGCGCATCGTCGGCCCGCTCGGCGAGCCGCTGCCCGCCGACGGGACGTCCGTCGGCGAGTTGGAGGTCCGCGGCCCGTGGGTCACCGCCCGGTACGTCGGAGACGACGCCCCGGACCCGGACAAGTTCCGCGACGGCTGGCTGCGCACCGGCGACGTGGGCATGCTCTCGCCGGACGGGTACATCACCCTCACCGACCGGGCGAAGGACGTGATCAAGTCCGGCGGGGAGTGGATCTCCTCAGTCGACCTGGAGAACGCCCTGATGGCCCACCCGGCCGTGCTGGAGGCATGCGTGGTGGGTGTGCCGGACGCGCGCTGGGACGAGCGGCCGTTGGCGACCGTGGTGCTCCGTGAGGGCGCCGAGGCGACCGCCGAGGACCTGCGCGACTTCCTCGCGAAGTCGGTGGCGCGCTGGCAGTTGCCCGAGCGGTGGGCGTTCATCGACGCGGTCCCGAAGACCAGCGTCGGCAAGTTCGACAAGAAGGTGGTCCGCTCCCGGTACGCCGAAGGCGGCCTGGCGGTCCTTGAGTTGACGGCGCCGTAACGACATCAGGCGGTTCGTCGCCTGATAGGGCAGGGGGACACTCCTGAGCCTCCCTCCCCAAGGGGCGGCCCCGGCGTTCGCACCGCGCCGGGGCCGCCCGTCTCGTGCGGGATTGTCCCGCTGGACCATTGTCGCGAAACTTGTTCGCCTCTGTCCCGCCGTCGGGGAAAACACCCGGTGAACGCGCCTCATTCGGTGGTGCTGACCAGCACCTTCCCGACCACCGAGCGCTCCACCTCCTGGTGCGCGGTCGCCGTCGCGGCCAGCGACCAGTGGTGCAGCGGCAGGCCCGCGTCCTGGCCGACCCGGATTCCGTTCTGGGCCGCTGCCGCCGCGACGTCCAGCACCCCCTGCGCCTTGGCCGCCGCCGGAGCGGTGTAGATCAGCACGAACTGCCAGCGGGCGTTCGGCACCATCAGCGCGCGGACCGGCAGGGTCACCTCGCTCCCACCGTCGTCGGCGTACGCGCACACGGCCCCGCCCCGGCGCAGCATTTGCACGTCGACCGCCGCGTTGCGCGCCGGGGAGACCTCGACGACGGTGTGCACCCCGTCGGGAGCGATCTTGCGGACCTCCTCGACGACGTCCTGCTCCCGATAGTTGATCACGTGAGAGGCGCCGGCCGCCGCCGCGAGGTTCGCCTTCTCCGCGCTGCTCACCGTGGCGATCACGCAGGCGTCGGCCCAGCGGGCGAGCTGGATCGCCGCGTTGCCGACCGCGCCCGCCCCGCCCTGCACCAGCACGGTGTGGTCGCTCAGCGCGCCCGCGTGCAGCCTGTCCGGCATGAACTCCCCGGCCGTCAGGCACCGGTGCGCGGTCAGGAACGGGATGCCGAGGCACGCCCCCAGGTCGAAGGAGGCGTCGCCGAGCGGCACCGCGTGCCGGACCGGCACCACCGTGTACTCGGCGGCGGTGCCCCAGGGCCGCTGCCAGGCGGCCTCCCACAGCCACACCCGCTCGCCGATCAGCCCCTGGTCCACGCCCGCGCCGACTGCCTCCACGACCCCGGCGCCGTCCTGGCCGGGGGTCTGCCAGCCGGCCGGCAGGGGCCACTGCCGCCGGGCCTTCCAGTCGGTCGGGTTCACCCCGGAGACGGCCACCCGCACCAGGACCTCACCCGCCCCCGGCTCGGGCACCGGCCGGTCCACGAGCTGGAGCACCGAAGCGTCGCCGTTGGTCTCGTACACGATCGCCTTCATCGCCGCCTCCTCAGCCTCGGCGCCCGGGCCGGCCGCCCGCGTCCCCGCTACCCGGACGGTACGGGTTCATTCCGGCCCCGGTGGCCGCGAGGCGCGGGCGGGTCACCCCGGCCCGGGTGCCAGCGGGTCAGCCGGCCGGTGCTGATGCGTCCCGGGGCGCGGAGCGCTGCGCGGGCAGCCCGATCGGGCTCTGCGGCGGGATGATGGTGCGGCACCGCTCGGCGAGCGGTTCGAGCAGCTCGCGCAGCCGCGCCGTACGCTCCGCGCCCAGCGCTCGCCACGGGCCGAGGGCGGCCCGGTCCGTGGCCTCCTCGACCGCCCGGAACGCCTCGGTGCCGTGGCCGGTCGGCGTCCGCTCGGCGGTCAGCCAACCCTTCTCGACCAGCCGCTCCTCGGCGGCGGCCCACTCCTCGTCGGTCCAGCCCCGGGCGACCTGGTGGAACTCGCGGGACTGGTCGACCCGGCAGCGCCAGGCCAGCACCTCGAGCGGATCCAGCCCCGTGGTGACCAGCGCGGCGACGTGCCCGTCGCCCCGGTGCTCCCGCAGGGTGGTGGCGGCCTGCCAGAGCCGGGCCAGTGGGTACTCGGCGGCGGGCAGGGCCACGTTGGCGGCACCCAGCACCCGGCCGGCGGTCTGCACCGCCCCGGCCGCCTCCTCCAGCAGCCCGGCCGCCTCCGCGAGGTGCGCCTCCGGCAGCTCGTACGTCATCTCGGCCAGCGCCTGCACCGCCCCCGTGAGCCGGGCGCGCAGCGCCTCCTGCGGGGTGGCCAGCCGCCACACCGACGGCAGGGCCCGGGCCACCATCGACGGGGCGAAGCCGAAGAACGCGGCCACCACCGGGGCCGCCTCGACGGCGCCGAGCGGGGCGGCCCGGCCGGCGAAGTAACCCCGCCAGTAGCCGCGCAGCCCGACCGCCTCGTACGCGGCGCGGGCGCGCGGGTGGAAGTAGGTGACCGCGTGGACCGGCTCGAAGTACGTCCACATCAGCCGGGCGAGCCCGGGGTCGTCCTGCGCCGCCACGTGCACCTCCGCGTCGGTCGGGATCACCGCGGGGTGGCGTCGCAGCCCACGGTGACCCCGAACCTACTGGTGGTGTGCAAGGAGACGGAAGGCTCCTGTGAACTAGCGCCAACGCCGCTCGGTTAAGGCGTTGTGGCGGCTGTCGAGGGGTGTGTCGCTCAGGCAAACAGAAGCGGAGTTCCGGTATTGAGGTGAGTCACTCCAAGAAACCCTCGAGACCAGGAACTCCGCTTTGG
>NZ_JBDPMC010000132.1:0-10248 GCF_039871625.1 Micromonospora sp. B11E3
TCTATCTGTACCTGGCCGCCGCCATCGTCACCATCCGTCAGCTCATCACTCGAGCCCGAACCCTCTACCGCTGGGACGCCCGACCCACCACTCGCAGACTCAGATGACACCTATTGCCGGTCGCTCTCAGTCCCCGGCATAATCATTCCCGTTTGGATCCTGTGACACGTTTCTTACCGGCACCCCGACCAGCCGAAGTGCCGCGTCGATGATCGAGGCGGTGTCGATGCCGTGGAGCCGGTAGGCGTCGGCGAGGTCGGAGGACTGGCCAAACTCGCTAACCCCGAGGCAGGTGATGCGGTCGCCCCGTGCGCCTGCGAGGAACGCCAGAGTGTGCGGGTGGCCGTCGAGCACAGTTACCAGCGGCGCCGGTGCATCTGCCGGCAGGAGCTCCTCGATGATGGCCCCACCCACACCGGGCGCACGTAAGCTGCGCTGCTGGAAGGACCGGAACACTAGGTCTGGACTGGTCAGGCACACCACCCCCGCCGTCACCCCTTGCGCGTGGAGGACGTCGGCGGCCTCGAGCACCTCCGGCATGATCGCGCCGGCCCCGACGAGGGTCACCTGGTCTAGCCGGGGACTGTGTTCGGTGATCCGATAGCCGCCAGCGACAGCCTGATTGCGACGCCTCTCCAACAGGTACGGGTCCTCAGGCAGGCATGCCAGGGCCGGGTCGATTGGGCGGGTGGATAGACGGAAGTAGGCAGACGTCCCGCCCGGAATGCCGATCCTGCTCATCGCATGCAGGAACGTCCACTCCAGGTCCTGCGCAAACGCGGGTTCCCACGCAATACAGCCCGGCTGTTCGAGTCCGACCGACGGGGTGGTGATCGACTGGTGCGCGCCGCCCTCGGGAGCTAGCGTCACACCTGACGGGGTGCCGACCAGGATCGCCTGGCAGCCGGCGTAGATGCCGTAGGACCACGGTTCGAGGGCACGGTTGACGAACGGGTCGTACAGGGTGCCGATGGGGATCAGCCGCTGCCCCCACCGGCTCCACGTCACGCCCAGTTCGCCGAGCAGGCCGACCAGGTTCGTCTCGGCGATCCCGAGTTCGATGTGCTGCCCGCTCGCGGCTTCCGACCAGCGCAGCACCCGTTCAGTGTCGTCGGCGAACCAGTCGCGCCGGTCGGTGGCCGACCAGACGCCGGTCTTGTTGATCCAGCCCCCCAGGTTCGTGGAGGACGCAACATCGGGGCTGCAGGTAACCACGCGGGCCGCGGTCTCGGGGGCATCACGGGGGAGGTCGGCCAGCAGCCGACCCAAAGTCGCCTGGGTCGAGGTGGGCTTGCGGTGGGGGTGGGCCAGCGCGGTGGGTACGACGAGTGCCCGGCTATCGGCGGCGGGGGTTCGGTGCAGCGCCCCAGCCCGTCGGATACAGAGGTCTGCGGCTGCGGTGCCAGGTTCGAACCGCCGCCAAGGGTCGTGGAGGTCAGTCCCGCAGGCTGCGGCGAGGAAGCGCATTTGGGGTTCGGTGAGCAGTGCCGAGTGGTTGTTGGGATGCCCCTCGGTCGGCAGTCCCTTGCCCTTGACGGTGTAGGCGAACATCACCGTCGGCCGGCTGGTGTCGGCTGCAGCGAAGGTGTCGGTCAGCAGGGACAGGTCGTGTCCTCCCAGGTCGCGGATCGCGTCTGCGAGCGCGGTAGGCTCCAGTCCGACGATCAGGTCCCGCAGCTGCGGGGTCGCTCCGCCAGCCAGGATCCGTTGGGGGACCTCGGTGGGCTCTGCCCGGAGCATCCGCTGGTACTCCTCGTTCGGCATCGCCTCCAAGCGCTGCCGCAGCTCGGCGCCGCCGGAGCGGTCGAAGATCTTGCCGATGCGGCGGCCCCATTTGAGGGTGAGTACCTGCCATCCGGCGGCGGCGAACATGCCCTTCAGACGGTCGATCTGGATGTCGGGCACCACCCGGTCCAGCGACTGGCGGTTGAGGTCGACGATCCACAGCACCTCGCCGAGGCCAGCCACGGCCGGGTCGGCGACCGCCTCCCAGATGGCGCCCTCGTCCAGCTCGGCGTCCCCGATGAGGCTGATGAACCGCCCCGAGGTGGGCGTGGCGTCGAAGTGGGTACGCAGGTAGCGGTGTGACAGCGCCGCCCAAAGTGACGCGGTTGCGCCGATGCCGACGGAGCCGGTGGAGAAGTCGACGGTGTCGGGATCCTTCAGTCGGCTGGGGTAGCTCTGGAGTCCCCCCTTGGCACGCAGCGTGGTGAGGTACTTCTTCTCCAGGTCGCCGAGCAGGTAGTTGATCGCGTGCAGCACCGGGGAGGCGTGGGGCTTGACCGAGACACGATCCCCTGAGGTGAGCTCGTGGAACCACAGGGCGACCATGATGTCGACCATCGACGCCGAGGACGCTTGGTGGCCGCCGACCTTTACACCGGAGGCGTTGGGACGTCCTCGGTTCGCTGCGTCCACGATTGCGGTCGCGAGCCAGAGGACGCGGCGCGAGATCTCCCTCAGCGCCCCGATATCAGGCACGCCGCTGGTGGTTGGCGTGGGCTCGACGGTTTGGGGGTGGGGTTCGGTGAGTGTCACGTGGTGCTCCTCAATGCGTCGTCGTGCCATCCGGTCTGTGCGTTGTTGATGGGTTCAAGGCCGGACACGGCGTAGCCGTGGTCGGACATGGCACCGAGCACGCTGGTGAGGTGCTGGGGCCCCTCGAGTTGGAGGCTCACCTGGACGCGGACCGTGTTCCGGGCACCCAGGGGCGAGATGCGGTCGTGGTGGACGTCGACGATGTTCGCCTTGCGGGCGGCGAGCAGCGACACCAGGCCGGCAAGGGCTCCCGGGTGGTCGGGCAGGTCCATAGCGAGGGTGTGGAGGCGGTCGGCGCGGGCCAAGTGCGCGGTTACGAGGGACGGGAGTTGAGCGAGATCGAGGTTGCCGCCGCTGACGACCGCCACGGCAGCGCCGCCTGTTGGGATGCGGCCGCTGAGGACTCCTGCGACCGCTGCGGCGCCGGCAGGCTCGACGAGGATCTTGCCCCGGTCGAGGAGGTGGAGCATCGTCGCGGCGATCTCGTCGTCGTCCACAGTGAGGAGGTCGGCCAGCACTCCTGCGTGGCGCAACTGTTCAGCCCACCGGTAGGTCAGGTCGCCGGTGCGGCCGACCGCGATCCCGTCGGCGATGGTGTCTACGGCGGGCAGGCTCACTGGGTGCCCGGCCTGCTGGGCGGCGATCAAGGATGCGGCGCCGCGGGCCTGCACGCCAATCAGTCGCGGCGTGTGGCCGGTGCGGGCCCGATGGTGCAGCAGCGCGGCCCCCACTCCGGCCAGCAGGCCGCCGCCGCCGACGGGCACCACGATCAGCTCGGCGTCTGGCAGCTGCTCGAGGATTTCCAGTCCGACGGAGGCCTGGCCGGCGACAACGTCGGCGGAGTCGAACGGCGGGACCAGGGTGAGGCCGTCGGACTCGGCGAGGTCGTGTGCCGCTGCGATGGCTTCGACGACGTTGTCGCCGATCAGTTCGACGCGGGCGCCGAGGGAGCGGGTGGCGTGCACCTTGGTAGGGGAGGCGTGGACCGGCATCACGACGGTGGCCGGGACGCCGGCTTCACGGGCTGCAATGGCCAGGCCTTGGGCGTGGTTGCCGGCGGAGGCTGCGACGAAGCCGCGGCTGGCGCGGCCCTCCCTGACGCGGCGCTGTACGAACACCGATGCGCCGCGCAGCTTGTAGGAGCCGGTGCGTTGCAGGGATTCGAGTTTCAAGAACGCTTCCCCGCGGCCATCGTCCCAGGGTGCTGGGGTCAGTGGTGTGGTGTGCGCGATGCTGGCGAGGAGCCGCCGGGCGTCGGTCAGGTCCGCGTGGGAGGGCAGGTCCGAGCTCATGACTCGAACCGGGCCGACCGCTTCCACAGCAGCTTGGTGAGCAGCCAGTACACCGAGGCACCATCAGGCCATTGGGTGACGACCCGGCCGGAGGCGGAGCGGAAGTAGTTCGGTGTCTGTGCGAACGAGCTGGAGTCGAGGCGCCGCTTCAACCACCGGTTAAGCCACGCCACGTAGGACGGCTTCACCTCGACGCTACGGGCGCCGCGTCGGCGAAGCTCGTCGAGGGTCCGTCCGATGAACAGCGCCTGCTTCTCCATCCCGAACACGGGTGCGTACCAGTTGGTGTTGGGGCCGTAGAGCATGAAGAAGTTCGGCATCTCATCGACTGTGATGCCGAGGAAGGCCATCGGGTCGTCGCCCCACTTCTCGGCCAATACGCGGCCTCCGCGGCCGATCACCTCGATGCCGTGGAGGAACTCCGCGGCTCGGAACCCCGTGGCGGTGATGACCACATCGACGACGTGCTCCTCGCCGTCGGCGTCGATCAAGCCCTTCTGGTACATGCCGACAACGGCGCGGGGCACGAGGGTGACATCGTCGCGCAGTAGCGCCGGATAGAACGTTGAGGAGTGCACCGCCCGCTTGCCAAGGTAGGCCGAGGTTGGGGTCAACTGAGCCTTCAACTCGGGATGGTCGGCGAAGACCTCGTCGAGGTAGCGGCGGCACGCCTCGACCAGCTGCTCGTCGGTGCCGCTCCCGGGCCGAATTATGCGGCCGCCCAGCCAGCGGCGTTCCTGCTTGAGAAACAGCTGCCACCGGATGAGCCTGCGCCGCAGCGGGTTCCGCCGCCGTGCCCGCTCGACCTCGGTGTAGGTGCGGCCGACCTTGGGGTCGACCCAGCCCGGCTGCCGCTGGAAGACGGTGAGGTGGCCGGCGACGCCCGCGAGCTCGGCGACCACCTGCGCGGAAGTGGATCCGGTGCCGACGACGGCGACCCGGCGGCCGGCCAGGTCGATGCCCTCGGGCCACTCGGCGGTGTGGAACATCTCCCCGGTGTAGTCCTCGCGGCCGGGCCAGTCTGGGTGTCGGGGGATGTTGAGCAGTCCAACTGCGGAGACTACCGCGGTGAACCTCTCGGTCCGCGAGGTGCCGGTCGCCAGATCTCGGACAGTGACCGCCCAATGGGCGGCAGCGTCGTCCCAGACGAGCCGGGTCACCTTGTGCCCGAATCGGAACAGAGGCATCAGCCCTTCGTCGCGGGAGACAACTTCGAGGTAGGCGCGCAGTTCAGCTCCGCCGGGGAACTCCCGCGTCCAGTTGCCTGGGGCGAAGGAGTAGGAGTACATCACCGCGGGGGTGTCCACCTCGACGCCGGGGAACCTGTTGGCCCGCCAAGTACCGCCGGGGCCGTCGGCAGCTTCGTAGATGACGACATCGTGGCCCCGGCGGAGCAACTCCCGGCCGGCGGCGACGCCGGCGAAGCCGCCGCCGATGACGGCGACGCGGGCGCCTGGCTTGTGGGGTGATGAGGGCATGCTTGCGCCTCCCGATGGCATGGTGCCTCTCTGGGGCTGAGGAGTTTGGGTAGCGGGGCTTAGAGGACCTTGCTGAGGAAGTCCCGGGTGCTGGGATGCTCGGCCCCTTCGGTCAGCCGGCTGGCGGGTCCTTCCTCGACGATCCGGCCGTCCTGCATGAACACGAACCGGTCGCAGACCTCACGGGCGAACCCAACCTCGTGCGTGACGATGATCGTGGTCATGCCGCCGAGGACGAGGCTGCGGATCACCTGGAGGACCTCGGTGACCATCTCCGGGTCCAGCGCGGAGGTGGGTTCGTCGAACAGCAGGACCTTGGGCTTCATCGCCAGCGCACGAGCAATCGCGACGCGCTGCTGCTGGCCGCCGGAGAGCTGTCCGGGGTAGGCCTTGACCTTGTCGGCCAGCCCGACCCGCTCCAGCAGCTGCACCGCGTCCTTCGCCGCCTCGCGCGGCTTGCGTCCCGCGACCCTCACGGGGGCCTCTATGACGTTATCCAGCACCGTCTTGTGGGCGAACAGGTTGAACTGCTGGAACACCATGCCCAGCTGCTGGCGTTGAGCGGCTTCCTGCCGGGCGGGAAGGCGGTGCACCCGGCCGTGGCGAACGTGGTGGCCGAGCAGTTCGCCGTCGAGCATCACGATGCCCCGTTCGGCGCGTTCCAGCAGGTTCAGGCAGCGCAGGAAGGTGCTCTTGCCGCTGCCGGATCGGCCGAGCAGACAGACGGCCTCGCCGCGGTGGACATCGAGGGAGACGTCGTGCAGCACCTGGTGGGTGCCGAAGGTCTTGCAGATGCCGCGGGCGCTGATCAGTGGGGCGTCGGTGTGCTTCTCTCCGACCGGCGGGGTGACGTTGGCGGTGGTCATGCCGCGCTCCTCTGCTTGGAAAGGCGACCGTTCGCGCGTGCCGCGGCCGATCGGCCGAGCCACCGCTCCAAGAGGTACTGGCCGACGGAGAGGATGCTAACCATGATCATGTACCAGATGGTGGCGACCATCAGGAGCGGTACGACCTCGAAGGTGCGGTTGTAGATCTGCTGCACCGAGTAGAGCAGGTCGGGCACCGAGATGAACGCGACGAGGGCGGTTGCCTTGAGCAGGTTGATGAGGTCGTTGCTGACGGGAGGGACGGCGATCTTCATCGCCTGGGGGAAAACGATGCGGCGGAAGATCTGGGTGGGCCGCATCCCGAGTGCGAGCGCTGCCTCCCGCTGTCCGTGGGGGACCGCGAGCAGCGAGGACCTGATGATCTCTGAGGTGTAGGCCGCCTGCTGCAGCCCGAATGCCAGCACCGCGGACCAGTAGGCGGTCATCAGGTCGCGGGTCTCATACGACCAGCCGTCGCCGGGGAAGGGGATGGCGAATGTGGGGTAGATCAACGAAATGTTGAACCACAAGATCAGCAGCACCAGCAGCGGGACCGACCGGAAGAACCATACGTAGAAGCCGGCAATCGCCCGCAGCACTGGGTTGTCGGAAAGCCGCATGTTCGCCAGCGCGACCGACACGACCAGCGCGAGGCCCATCGAGAGAGCGGTGAGAGTGATGGTGTTCTCCAGACCCTTCATCACCGGGGCGGAGAAGAAGTAATCCCAGACCCTCGACCATTCGAAGGCAGGGTTCTGCGCCAGGCTCCAGGCCAGCCGGCCGACCGCGAGGACGAGCAAGAGCGCCATCAAGGACCGGGCTACGTGGAACCGGCGGGCGCGCGGAACGGCCGCGAGCTCTTCGAGGCGCCGGTTCCAGGCCGCCGCTGGGGCGGCGGCCGCGGTGCTGTCGGTCGTCCTGGCCTGATCGCGCATGGTCACGATCTCGCTCACGACGCCGGCTCCGGGTTGAGAACCGAGGTCTCAATCGCCATCTTCTCCGCGCCGTACTTGGCGAGGATCTCAGCGTACGTACCATTCTCGATGATCTCGTTAGTGGCCTCGACGAGCTTCTGCGCCATGTCGTCGCCCTTCATCACAGCGAACCCGATGTCGATTCCCTGGTAGATCGGGCCGGTGATCTTCCAAACGCCGGGCTCGGTGGTCACCTGGTGAGCCAGGCCGCTGCTGGTTGCGGTGACGGCGTCGGCGCGGCCGCTCTTCACGGCGAGGTCGGCGGTGGCCTGGTCGGCGAACGTCTGCACGTCGATCGGGTCGTTGCCGACCTCCTCGCATGTCTCGGACTGGTCGCGCAGAACGGGCACAGGGCTGGAGCCGGCGGTGACAGCGATGGAGAGGCCGCACAGGTCGTCCATCGAGTCGCCGATGTCGATGCCGCCGTCCTTGACGCGGAACCCGTAACTCTCGATCAGGGTGGTGGCGAAGTCGAACTTCTCCAACCGCTCGGCGGTAACGTCGGCGCCGGGTACCCAGTCGTAGGTGCCGCGCTGTAGGCCGAGCAGGGAGTTCTCAAACGAAGCCTGCTCGTTCTCGACCTCCATGCCCATCGCCTCGCCGAGTGCGATTGAGAGGTCGGGCAGCAGACCGGCGAGCTCCCCACCCTCGTCGAGGAAGCTGTAAGGCGGGACGCCGACCTGCTGAGGGATGACAAGGGTGCCACCGGCGTCCTCGGTCGCTCCGTCGGAGGAGCATGCGGTGAGCGTCGCCGCCGCGAGGAGGGTGGTGAGGGCGAGGACTCGGGCCCGACAGCGGGGTGACGGCGAAGAGTTCGACATGGCTGCGGCTCCTGGGGGTTCGATCCGGCCTGGTGGGGATACCGGGTGCCATTCAACATAGGGAGCACACTCAGTCGGCGTCCATGTATGATCGGCCAAAGGTTCCGGGAGTGAGTTTGAGGATTCTACATGGTCGTTTCGGACGTGTACCCGCCACCGGGCCGCTGATGGACTCCTCGTTGCAGACCGCCTCGGCGTCACTCCAAGAGATCGTTACGGCGTTGCGTCAGATCGCTGACGTCCGCGTACTGGGCCCAGCGGCACCCGACCTGCCGGTCCGAAGCCACCTCATCGTCGACGCCGTCGCACTGGCCGACGATCCAGCTCCTGAGGAGATCGGTGTCGACCTCCTGGTGGTCACCGGTGAGGGGCCCGGCGAGCTCGGCGACTTGGTTCCCGGCCTGGCGGCGCGCCAGGCCGACGTCCTTCTGCTACGCGACCCTGAGACCGAGATGCCGCCGGCACTGCTGACGTTCCCGGTGCTGGTGGCACCGCGCGGCCCGGAGTGGTCCGAGGTGCTTTCGGAGACATTGCGAGTGGTGGGAGAGCGGCGGCGTCGAGGGATCGGAAGCCTACGCGTCGCCAAGGCGCTGGCCGAGCACACCGACCTGTTCGACGTCGCCAAGGCACTCGGTGTGGCCACCGGAACGCTGATCTCGATCGAGGACGAGCGGGCGCGGGTGCTGGCCTTCTCGCCGTACAGCGACCAGGCCGACCCGATCCGGCAGCTGGCGATCCTGGGGCGGGAGCCTCCGCAATGGCATGTAGAGGAGCTGCGCGCCCAGCGGGTCTACGACCGGCTTCGGGCGCCCGGGAATGTCGTGGAGTTGCCCGAGTCTGGTGATCTGCGACGGCGAATGGGCATCGGGATGACCGACCCGGCGACAGGCATCTACCTGGGCACGATCTGGGCGCAGGAGACCGACAGCCCGTTCGGTGCCGACCTCGAGGACTACTTGGTCGAGGCCGGCCGGTACGCAGCACGGCTGGTCAGCCAGGCACGTCTCATCCACACGATGAGCACTGAGCTCGTCCAGCGGCTGTTGGCACCAGAGGGCCAGCCGACCGACGACTACGCGCCGCAGCTGCGCGTCCGAGAGCCGGCCGGCTTCGTGCTCGTCGGACTGGAGGCGATCGACGACGACGGTGCGGCTGAGTGGTTGGTCTCGTCTGAGGCGGTGGCGCTGCTGAGCATGCGGGCGGCCTCGCTGGGGGAGCAGACCATGGTGGCTCCGTTCGCGGGCCGGCTGTACGTGATCTCCCCGGGCCGGGTGGACATCGCCCGGCACACTGCCTGGGCCGAGCGCATGGTGGCGGCATTGCACGGTCAGCGCGGTGCGGGGTTCCGGGCCGCGCTCAGCTCATCGGCGTCGGCGACGACCGTGAGGGATGCGCGCGCCGAGATCGAACGGGTCTGTGCGCGTACCGCGCCGACCGCCGACCGCCCGGTAGTGACGCTCGAAAGCGACCGCACCGCAGTGCTGGTCTCCGAGTGCCTTGATGCGCTGCCGGCCAAGCTGCTGCTCGAAGACGACAGGTTCCGCAAGCTGGTGGAGTACGACGCAGGCAGCAGCATCGACCTCCTCGAGACTGCACGGGTCTGGCTGAACCATCACGGCGAGTACGGACCGGCGGCTCAGGCGCTCACCACTCACCAGAACACCGTGCGCTACCGCATCGCGCGATTGGAGTCCGTAGCCGGCTACAACCTCGACCATCCGGACGACCGGCTGATCCTGTCGCTGCAGATCCGGCTCCATCAGTCCGCCGGCTGAGAGGCCGTCGGGTAACCAGCTCGGAGCGTTCTGTTACGGGGAGACACGTCGATGCCGGGTGCTCGACAAATAGATCATCCCCGCCATGATCGCGTTGTGTGCGCAACTGCAACTGTGGCGGGGATGACGGCCGTTCATGCTATCCGTCGAGCTTGACCGATGCGATGTGGGCGATCCTCGCGCCCTTGATGCCGGTACGCGACCTGCGTAAAGGCGGCCGGCCCCGCAAGTACGGCGATCGGCTGATCCTGGATTCGATCTTCTATGTGCTGCGGTCGGGCTGTCCGTGGCGGATGATGCCTCGCGATCTGGCGCCGCCGGACGCGGCACATCGCTGGTTCACGACGTGGCGGAAGAACGGGACGTGGGACGCGATCCAGGGCCCCGGCGTTGTTTCGTATTGTCCGGTTATGTAATGAAAACGCTGATGTTGAGGGCTGGATAGCAGGCGAGCACGACTTCTGCTGATCTTTCGGGTGCCTAGCCAGAAAGATCCACTCAGGA
>NZ_JBDPMC010000133.1:0-9426 GCF_039871625.1 Micromonospora sp. B11E3
CTGTGAGAGGACCACTTCATACCGGGGTTCTGCGTCTTTCCCTTGCACCACAACGGGTCCGGGCGTGTCCGCACCGGCCACCAGCACCGCTACCCGCCGCACTCACACCGTTACGCGGAAAGGCTCATTGACCTGGTTGAGGGAGCGCGGCAGCGGCAGGCCGAGGAACCGCGCGAACTCGGCGGCCAAGACCTTCGGGGTGGCCGCCGGCGGGACGGTGACGTAGATGACCGGCATGAACGGCCCTTGGTGGTGCATCGCCGTCGGGCAAGCAACTCGTGGTGCTTGCCGAGCTGCTTGATGGCGGTGCTCTTGCCTGTGCCGGAGTCGCCGGTGACGACCAGGCCCCGACGGGCGGTGTCGGCGCCAGTGTTGAGCACGACCAGCCGGCGGCCGGTCTTGACGATCTGGTCAACGGTCGGGGTGGCGACCACGATAAGGCGGGCATGGTGGGCAATGCGCCGCTCGTCGTAGGCGTCACGCTCGGCCGGGCCGAGAGCGGCCAGCCGGGCGGCCGGCAGCAACTCCACCTTGGATGGCTGCTGCTCGATGAATGCCGCCCAGCCCTCCTTCGTGGTCGCCGGCTCGTGGACGAGCGAGCCCACCGCGGCACCGCGGCTCACCGGTAGCGCCGTTCGTCGCCGGCCTCGAACACACCGAACGGGATCACCTTCGCCAGCGGCGCATCGCTGTCGTTCTCGACGTCGGCGTCGTCCCCGGCGTCGTCTGGGTCGTCGGGCGGGAGCGGCACCGGCCGGCCAGCGGCGCGGGTGCGCGCGGCTACTCGCCGCTGCCGGACGTCACCGTCAGGGCCGTTGCCTGCCCGTGTGAGCAGGCCGTCCAAGGCGCGGGCGATGGCCGTCTCGTCGGTGTCGTCACCGCCGCGCTGCGCGACGATCTGCCGGGCGGCCCGCCAGGTGAAGTCCGCGAACGGCGCTCCGACCATCGGCAGGTGCGTCCACGCGGCGGTCAGCCAGCCCCCGGTGCGGCGATTGCGCACGAACACGTGCGACAGGTCGTAGGGGTCGTAGTGGACCTCCCACCGCTTGCCCTTGCCGACCACACCGGACGGCTGGTGCCGGTGTGGGTTGAGCACCTCGTCGTCGTAGTGCCGGTAGTCGATCTGGATGCCGTGGTCGCCGATGGTGCGCCACTCGACGGGCAGCAGCTCCAGGTAGTCGATGCCGGTCAGGGGCATGGTGACGTAGCCGGCCGCGGCGACCGCCGCGGCGAACATCTCGTTCGGCGACAGCACCCGCGCGCCGGCCTCCGGATCGCGCAAGCCCTCGTGCGGCCGCGACTGCCACCCGGCGATGACCCACTCGTCGAGCAGTTCCTGCAACTGTGCCAGCGACCACACCGCCTTGGTCGCTGCGGGTGTGCCGCGGCGGGTGACGTTCGGCCCCAGATAGCCGGCCACGTGCTGGGCGAACAGGGTGCGGATCGATGCGAAGGTCCGCTCCACGATGGCCTTGTCCGTCGGCGTACCCGGATGCGCTGGCTGCACTGATATTCCCAACCGCTCGCAGGCACCTACGAACGTGGCGGAGATGAAGACCGTCCCCTGATCGGTCACCATCGTCTCGGGGACGATCACCGGCCGGGCCGCGGCGTGTTGCAGCCTGGCGTCGAGGTCTAGCAGGCGCCGGTAGGGGATCCGCGACCTCGCCATGCGCAGGGCGCCCGGCCAGCCAGGCCGCATCGGCTCCGGGACCAGGGCACGCGCCAGCAGCAGCGCCGCGTCGACGGCTTTGGTGCCTTGCGGGCGCAGCACCGCCGCGCAGATCGTGCGGGTGGCAACGTCAAGCACGGTGGTCAGCTCCACCCGCCCAGGCACCCCGTCATCCAGCAACGCCATGACATCCAACGGGGAGGTGTCGGTCTGCACGATCTCGCCCGGACGCACCGCGAAGCTTCGCGTGAACGGCCGCGGCGGCCGGTTGGCCTGCGTGCGCCGCGTGGTCGCCTCACCGAAGGTGTGCCGGCCGACCGTCATCGCCGCCACCAGTCGGTAGAACGTCGTCGACGGCGGCAGCGGCACCACCCCCGGCCCGTACTCGTCGGCCAGGAGCTGCTCCACCCGTCGGCGCAACCGAGTCCGGGTACCAGTCGAACGCGACGTCTCGGCCTGCACCGCCGTGGCGACCGCCGCGACTACCCGGGCGTCGACGCGACCATAGGGACTGGAGGAGCGGACCAACCGCTGGTCGACCAGCCCCCACAGCCCTTCGGCCCGGTAACGCAGCCGCATTCGCTTGACCGTCGCCGCGCTCGTCGGCTGCCCCGCAGCGGTCAACTCCGCAGCCTTGGCCGCGTCCCGCTGCGCGATCGTGTGCCGCGCCGGGTCGAAGCACTCCTTCGGCACGGCACCGACTGCCGCGTCCGGGGCCAAGCCGGTCTCGACCTCCACGACGTGCCGCTGCCACTGCCTGACCCGGGCAAGCACCTGCGCCGGCAGGACATCGAGCAAGCCCACCGGATCCACCCGCCGCGCCGGCGCACCCGACAACAGCTCGAAGCCGGGCGAAGCCAACAGGTGGCCCAGCAGCACCACCTGCGCATCCCCGCCGTCACCGACCAACCGCACCCGGGTGCCCTCATAGCCAGCGACCGTCACCGCCCGACCATCGAACAGCACCCGGTCGCCCACGCGCAGCACTGCCCGCCCTTTGCTCAACGGTCCACCGCCGCCACCAGCGACAACTCCGACAACGGCACCGTAAGGTCAGCGTGCAGCCGGCCCACCACAGCAGGTGAAACACCGTCGGCAACGTGGCCAGCGGATCTCCGAGCCTGGCCGCACCGTGCATCAACGCCACCGGCTCGGCGAACACCACTGGTGCCGCCGCCACCACCGCCTCGCGTCGGCACCGTGGGTGCCGATACCCAGCCAGCCACCGCACGTTCGCCATCCGCACCGCCTCCGGCTCGTGCACCAGACGGTAGTCCCAGCCCACCGCCGCGCAAGCCCGCCTCGTCGCCGCGAACGCCGCCGCGTCACGCGCCCGCACCCGCCCCTCCGGGCGCACGTCAACGACCACGCCCGTGCCATCGACCCGCCGAGCGAAGAAGTCCGGCGCGTGCGAACGCCGCCGTCCCTCGTCCTGCCAGAACAACCAGAATGGCTGCGACGCGATCCCGACGATCGCCTGGTCGAAGTCCAGCAGTGTCAGCTGATCGCGTTCCAGCCACGACTCGTACCCAACATGGCCGCCCGTGGTGGCGCACCACCACAACCCACTGTTGCTGCGCTGGCCCCGGTACGACGGAAACGGCCGCACCGGCGTCACAAGCTCGAACCGCACCCCAGACGCCGCCACCAGCGACTCACGCTGCTCCCGGCCCTCGGCGCCGACGTATGCCAGCTCGAAACCCCGCGAAGCAGCCGGACTTCCGCCCGGTAGCGCTACAAGCCCGCCCACCCAGCCGCCTCCATCGAGCACCAGCCATCGATCCATGACTCTAAACGGCCCGCCCGACTGGCTCCAGGCCGAAACCATCGCTAAGGATTGATCTTCAACTCGGTCGACCGTAGCGCCGTCCTGACCTCGCCCAACAGCGCTGGCCACGGCCGGGTGCGGACGTAGAGTGCGGGAATGGACATCGCCTACGACTGGGGCCTCGACCAGCCTGCGGAGCCGGCCGCGGCCAGAGCCGCCGACGCGGACGTGGACGGCCTGGAGCCGGAGCAGTTGCCGGAGGTGCGTGAGCTGGTCGCGCAGGGCTGGCAGATGGCGCCGGACGCGCCGATGATCGCTTTCCTGCCGGCGGTGTGGCCGTCCGAGCTGCGTACCTGGGTTCCCGATCGGGCGGCGCGGTATGAGCAGTGGTACGAGCAGGACCCGAAGACGCTGAAGGTGCGGCGCGAGCAGACGGTGCAGGCGAGCTGGGAGTCCCGCGTCGAGGTCGAGAACGACCTCGACGCCCTGTTAGCCGACGCGGGCGTGACCGGCCGGCCTCGGGGCCGGCTGTGGCTGCTGAAACCGCCCCCCGGGTGGGCCTCGGTCGACGACTTCCTGGCCGAACTGGGCCGGCAGGCCGATGCCGCCGGCATCGACGCCGAGTGCAGCGCCGAGTACGTGCAGCTCGCCGCCCGACTGCTGCGGGAGCCTGCGACGTGAAGATCACCGGCTCCACATGCGTGGTGGCCGTCCGACGGATCGGACGGCCACCACGCGTGCAGGGCGTCAGGCAGAGGCGGTCACGCCCAGGGCACCTGGTAGTAGCGGCAGTACGGGCTCACGTTGCACCGGTCCCACCGCCCGGTGTGGATCGTGCTGGCGTAGAAGATGTAGCTGTATCCAGAGGCCATGAAAGATCCGTAGTGGTCGTCGTGGTATTGGCCGCTGCCGGAGATGAGGGTGCTGTTGGAGTAGTAGCCGGTCTCGCTGGGCCGCCAGCTGCGCCAGCTCGCCGAGCTGACGTTGCCGAAGTAGAACGGGTTCTGGCCGCAGTAGCCGTCCGTGCCGGTCTGGTTGATCCGGCAGTTGTTGGTGAACTCCTGCGGAATGACCGTCGGTCCGTAGTCCCAGATCAGCAGGTTGCGCCAGCGCGGCCGCTGGCCGTTGAACGCCTGCCGGACGATGAAGTCGAACGCCCCGATGACCCCTTGGGAGTCACCGTAGGCGCCGTTGCCCTTGACCTCGGCGATGTAGTCGCTGATCTTCCGGCCGCACACCGAACCGGACTCGCACCAGCTGTCGTAGTCATCGGCCAGCACCGTGAGGTCGCCGGGCGCCGCGGTGGTGTCTTCGAAGTCCTCCGCGACAATCGTGGTGGTCGGCTTGCCGTCGGCGCCGGTGGTGGTCAACGCGCCACCCACGCAGGTCCACACCGCAGCCTCCTGCGCCTGGGCCTGTGCCACACGCCTGCAACCCCGCCCCGGCCGGCCCGACGAGACCCGTCCACGACGACGCCGCCGACGCCGAGCCCGGCAGGGCCGTCGCGATCAACACGACAGCCAGGCCGGCGGCCAACAATGCTCTGGTGATCCTCATGAGACCTCCCCTATGGTGCTCAGATCACAGTCAGAAACCGCACCGTAACCATCGGCGACTATCGGCAACAAGGATCGATTGAGGCAGATCCTGCAACTTCCACCATCGGAGATGGATCGCCTTCCTGCCGACATATCCCCATCGGTCATCACATCTGAACCACCCGGACGGCCCCGGGCATCACCTGCCGGGCCTCGACGGAGCAGAACAACTGGGCCTAGCCCGAGTGTCCTGGATAAGTTGACCTTGGTGTTGAGCGAGGCCCGTTTGGATCGTCTGACCTGTGGCGGCGCGTCGCCGTGTGGTATTCCTCGCGTATGACCTAAAGTGCCAGTATGGCGAGTCTGTACCCGAAGAAGGTCGGTGGAAAGACCTACTGGTACCTGCGCCAAATGGCTCGCGTGGACGGCAAGCCGAAGATGGTCTCCGAACGGTACCTTGGCAGCGCCGAGGATATCGAGGCGGCGATGGCTGGATCCGTTGTGGCGCCTGAGCGTACCCGGCATCTGGCGTTCGGGGCGGTGGCCGCCGGGTGGGCGGTCCTGACCCGCTTGCGGGTGGTCGAGATCGTGGACGAGGTGGTCGGCCCGCGGCGTGCGGACGCGGGCGCGTCGATCGGCACCTATCTGGCCCTGGCTGCGCTGAACCGCCTCGTCGACCCGTGTTCGCGGCGCAGTATCGCCGACTGGTGGGCGGCCACCGCGGCGGACCGATTCACCGGCATCCGTGCTGGTGTGTTGGAGCACCGCCGGTTCTGGGACGCCACCCGCACCATCACCACGCAGCATCTGGCCGAGGTCGAACGGCAGATCGTCGCGCAGATGATCCCCACGTTTGGACTGGACATCTCCGCGGTGGCCCTGGACATGACGAACTTCGCCACCTATATCGACTCGGGCAACGACAAAGCGTCCCTGGCCCAACACGGCAAGGCCAAACAGAAACGCGCCGACCTGCGACTGGTCGGTCTGGGCCTGGTCGTCACCCGCGACGGCGGGATCCCACTGCTGTCGCACACCTACCCCGGCAACAAGCCAGACGTGACCCAGTTCCCCCTGATGCTGTCCGAACTGTGCGGCCGGTACGTGGCATACACCGCTGCGGCGTCGGTGTCCGGACAGGTGACTGTGGTCTTCGACGCCGGACAGAACTCCGCCGCCAACTTCGCCGACCTACGGGCCGCGCAGATCGGCTACGTCACCTCGCTGCCACCCTCGGACCACACCGACCTACTCGCTCTGCCCAAAAGGTCCCGTCGCCGCGTGGACCAGACCCGCTTCCCGGGCCTGACCGCGCTGCAACGCCGCAAAGACATCTATGGCCAAAGCACCCGGGTGATCCTGACCCACTCACCGGCCCTGCACGCCGGGCAGTCCCGGGGCCTGGACCAGAGCCTGGCCAAGGCCCACGCCCGGCTGACCGAACTGGCGCAGCGGCTCGCGCGGGGCAAGACCCGCCGCGACAAGGACGCCGTGGCCGCCGAAATCCGTACGATCTGCAAAGACACCTGGGTCAAACGGATCCTGACCTGGGACCTGACCGGCACCGACCCGGCCGAGCTGAGCCTGACCTGGAGCATCGACACCGACGCCCGCGACAGCCTGGAAGACGAGATCTTCGGCAAGCGGATCCTGGTCACCAACCACGACGACTGGCCCATCGCCGACGTCGTGGCCGCATACCGCTCGCAATCCGACGCCGAGTTCGGCTTCCGTCAACTCAAGGACCCGCACGCCGTGTCGTTCTCGCCGATGAACCACTTCACCGACCAGGCCATCCGGGTCCACACCTACACCTGCGTCCTCGCCCTGCAACTGGCCCACCTGATGCGCCGCCAAGCCGAACAGGCCGGCCTGCACCTGTCGGTCCGCGCGCTGGTCGACGCCCTGGCCGGCATCGGGGAAACCGTCCTGATCTACCCCTCCTCGGGCGGACGTCCCAAGGCCCGGCGAATGCTCACCGAAACCACCGCCGACCAAAACCACCTGATCGACATCTTCGACCTACATCAATGGGCACCGCGGACTTAGGTCATACACCAAACCGCCCTCCACACCATCCCTAACCAGCACCGACACCAGTGTCGATCCGCCTAGCCAGGACACTCCGGCTAGAGAGCAGAACAGCTCAGATCAAGCGGGCCAAGGAGCAACTTCAGCGGGAACCCACAGCCGGCACCAGCGCGACACGGCATCCATTCGCACAGGTGAACGAAGGGCAGATCCCGTAGCGAGAAGCTCGACACCGGTAGCGGCGTTCCAACGGCGACATCCCGGACGCGGTCGGTCCCGCCTGCGGGCGGGCCCGCAGGTGAAGCCAAGAAAATTTTCGGACGGTGATGTCGAGAACCGGTGGCTGGCTCCGTCCCCGTGGTGAAGGTGACCAGAATGGGTCGCACCAGCACCGAGGAGAACCACGATGGCCAAGTACCTGCTGCTCAAGCACTACCGCGGCGCCCCGGCTGCGGTCAACGACGTACCCATGGACCAGTGGACGCCGGAGGAGATCTCGGCGCACGTGCAGTACATGAACGACTTCGCGGCCCGGCTCGAGAAGACCGGCGAGTTCGTCGACGGCCAGGCGCTCGCCCCCGAGGGGACCTTCGTCCGGTACGACGGTGAGGGGCGCCCGCCGGTCACCGACGGCCCGTTCGCCGAGACCAAGGACCTCATCGCCGGCTGGATGGTGATCGACGTCGACAGCTACGAGCGCGCCATCGAGCTGGCCGGGGAGCTGTCGGCCGCCCCTGGGGCGGGCGGGAAGCCGATCCACGAGTGGCTCGAGGTGCGCCCGTTCCTGGCCGAGCCGCCCACCGTCACGGAGTGCCTCTTCCATGGATGAGGCTCTGCTGCGGAGCCTGACGCCGAGCGTCCTCGGGATCCTCGTCCGCCGCGGAGCCGACTTCGCGGCGGCCGAGGACGCCGTGCAGGACGCCCTCGTCGAGGCGGTCCGCGTCTGGCCGGCCGACCCGCCGCGGGACCCGAAGGGCTGGCTGGTCACCGTAGCCTGGCGCCGGTTCCTCGACACGACCCGAGCGGATGCCGCCCGCCGCCGACGTGAGGACCTCGTCGACGAGGAGCCGGCGCCCGGGCCCACGCCGGCGGTGGACGACACGCTCCAGCTCTACTTCCTGTGCGCCCACCCGTCGCTGACGCCGTCGTCGGCGGTCGCGCTCACGCTGCGGGCCGTCGGCGGGCTGACCACCCGCCAGATCGCCCAGGCCTACCTGGTGCCCGAGGCGACCATGGCACAGCGGATCAGCCGGGCCAAGCGCACCGTGGCCGGCGTGCGGTTCGACCAGCCCGGCGACGTCGCCACCGTGTTGCGCGTCCTCTACCTGGTCTTCAACGAGGGCTACGGCGGTGACGTCGACCTCGCCGCCGAGGCCATCCGGCTCACCCGGCAGCTCGCCGCCGCGTTCGACCATCCCGAGGTGGCGGGACTGCTCGCCCTCATGCTGCTCCACCACGCCCGGCGTGATACACGGACCGCGCCAGACGGCAGCCTGGTGCCGCTGGCCGAGCAGGACCGCGGCCGGTGGGACACCACGATGATCGCCGAGGGCGTCGAGATCCTGCAGGCGGCGCTCGCCCGCGACCGGCTGGGCGAGTTCCAGGCCCAGGCCGCCATCGCGGCACTGCACGCCGACGCGCCCACCGCCGCAGAGACCGACTGGGTGCAGATCCTCGAGTGGTACGACGAACTCACGCGCCTGACCGACAGCCCGGTCGTCCGGCTCAACCGCGCGGTGGCCGTCGGCGAGGCCGACGGGCCACGCGCCGGGCTGGCGGCCCTCGCGGCGCTGGACGACTCACTGCCCCGCCACACGGCGGTGGCGGCGTACCTCCACGAACGCGACGGCAACCTGACCACAGCGGCACGCCTGTACGCCGAGGCCGCCCGAAAGGCCCCTAACCTCGCCGAACGCGACCACCTCACCCGCCAGGCCGCACGCCTCAACGCCCGCCGGCGTCCCTGACGGGTCGCGCTCGGGTTCCTGCCCGCGCCGGTGAGCCGGTGGTAGCGGTGTAGTCGCCCCTCGACCACCTTCACCTGGTGAGGATTAGCCAGTCGCACATCAAGACCCAGAATCCGACAAGGGCTCACACGACGGGCGAGCGGCAGTGGCGCTGCGCGGACGCATCACCGAGTTGCCCCAGCTGACCTCCGCATCCAAGCAACCGTGCTCGGGCTCCACCCACACGCTGGCGGCACACTGCGTGGCCCCGAAGCTGCGACCCTCGCACGGCATCGATCAGCGCCCTGCTGGCCACTATCGGCGTGCTCAAAGAACCTGAATGATCGGCTCTGGCGCAGAAACGGTGGTGAGTACCGTCCTGAGTAGCCGGTGTCGTGGGTAATCATGACTTCGGTGTGACGTGATCAAGTCGGTATTCCCCGGGCTGTCTTCGCTGGTCATCGAGCAGGT
>NZ_JBDPMC010000134.1:0-9216 GCF_039871625.1 Micromonospora sp. B11E3
CAACGTCAGCCTGTGCCCGTGGAACATCGGCAGGATCACCGCGGCGGCCCTCGTACTCCTGCACATCGAGCACAACCGCACAACCTGATCACCCAACGCCACGACCCGTTACGCGGAAAGGCTCAGTATCAGCGGCTTTGGCGCTTCCAGTTCAACTACTTCACGCAGACCAAGGGCATCCACAACCTTGTCTGGCTGCACCCGTACAACGGCGAACCGGACCCCTCCTTCTACCCGGGCAAGCAGTACGTCGATGTTGGCGGGGCGGACACCTATGTCAGGGACCACGGTCCGTTGACCGACCTGTTCAACCGGACCCGCGACATCGTCGGAGGAACGGTCCCCATCGCGCTTCACGAGAACGGGGCCATCCCCGACCCCGACCAGCTTCAGGCGACCAACACCTACTGGGTGCTGTTCAACACCTGGAACGGCCGGTGGCTGCGCACCAACAGCCCAAGCTTCCTGCGCACTGTCTACGGCCACAGCTACGTCGTCACCCGCGACGAAGTGCCCAACCTCAAGTGACCACCCGGCGCGCAACCAGGTGACATCACCAGTGGCGTTGAGGCACGGCGCGCCCGAGTGCCGCAGGGCTACCTGATCCGCCAACCTTTGGCGTCTCGTCCAGGGTGAGGCGTGCAGGTAGCTGCGCGGAAACCGCAAGCCCGGCACCGGTCCCGCCGATGTAAGGCACCTCAACAGAAAGGAGAAGCATGCCCACCAAGTGGAAGACAGCGCTGTCCGTCGCCATCGTGACCCTCACCAGCGGTGTCGTAGGACTCAACGCAACCGGCGCATCGGCCGCCGGCCAGCACCACCGCTCGGCGTCCGCCTCCCAGACATGCAAGGCTGCGCCGGTCGATCCGCAGGCTACCGCGCAGGCCCGGAACTTGCTGTGCTACCTGTACAGCCAGTACGGCAACCACATCCTGTCCGGTCAGCGGGAGACCAACGGCAGCGAGGCGGAGTTCAACTACATCCTGAGCAACACGGGTAAGTACCCGGCGATCCGCGGCTTGGACATGTGTGACCGTCCCGGGGCGATCGACCGCGCGTTGGCGTGGTGGAACGCTGGCGGGATTCCGCTGATCGGCTGGCATGTGGGCGCGCCGGCGACAAGCTATTGCAACTACGGTGGGACAGCGTCGATCGACGCCACTCTCACGCCGGGCACTCCGGAGTATCAGTCATACGTCGGTGAGCTCGATGCCGCCGCGAGCGAACTGCTGCGGCTGCAGTCGCAGGGCGTGGCGGTCTTGTGGGCGCCCTACCACGAGGCCGGCGGCACCTGGTTCTGGTGGAGCAAGGAAGGCGGCAGCCAGTATCAGCGGCTGTGGCGTTTCCAGTTCGACTACTTCACCCGCACCAAGGGCGTGCACAACCTGATCTGGCTGCACCCGTACAACGGCGAGCCGGATGCCTCCTTCTATCCCGGCAAGCAGTACGTCGATGTGGGCGGCGCTGACACGTACGTCAACGATCACGGCCCGCTGACGACGCTGTTCACCCAAACCCGCAACATCGTCGGGCGCACCATTCCGATCGCGTTGCACGAAAACGGGGCCATCCCCGATCCCGACCAGCTCCGGTCGACCAAGACCGGCTGGGTGCTGTTCAACACCTGGAACGGCACATGGCTGACCGGCGCCAACGACGTCGGTTTCCTGCAGAAGGTCTACAGCCACAGCTACGTCGTGACCCGCGACGAAGTACCCAACCTCAAGTGACCACCCGGCGCACTACGACACGGCGCTAGTCGCCACGTCCATGGCTGCCGACCACCGTGGTCGGCAGCCACGCCGTGCCAGCGCCGCCCACCGCCGCACGTCAATGCCGACGCCCAGCCCCGGGCGGCCGACTCCAGGCTTGCTCCCGTCGCCACACCTGGCCGTTAACCGTGCGTCATTGATCGACTCTCTCGGACGCAGGCTTGTCACTTCGTGTGTGGTCGATGGGAAGCATCCCTTGGACGGTGCGCTGGAGGCCCTGTAGACCGGGTGCGCGTCGGCAACGGCGGTGCCCTCGACTTCGCCGTCATGGGCAACGCCCTGGCCACCTTCAACCTGCTGTCGCTGACTCTCTGCGCCGACGGTCGACTTTCCGTTCGGATGACCGGTCAACTGGGGCCGAGGCTGCTCCCTGAAGCGACTACACCTGCGTCTACGGCATCTCCTTGGCTCCGTGGCGGATGAAGTTCGCCCGCCTTGCTTTCCGGGCCGCGGTCGGGCCGTGGGCGGCTCCTGGGAGTACTGGACTGGCTCTGGATGGTCCAGTGACGCTGCTGACGCAGGCACGGTCGTGAGCGGGGCTGGGTGTGGCGTACTCGATGCAGAAGGTGGGCGGAGTACGTCACAGGTGCGGGTCACGTCAATCTGAACCGACATAGCGCGCGAGCCCTTTCGTGTCAGATGCGCGACTCGGTCAGGATATTGGTCAATGTATATTGATGGATCCTGTGTTTGGCGCGTAGATCCTTTAACAACCTGTTCATGGGGGAGGGGCCGGTCTTGTCCAGCAGTGTTCTGATCCGTCTGCAACGTATCCGGTGGCTGGTGTTCGTCACCGCACTGACCTTGGTCATCTCGTTGACCCCGACAGGGCTTAGGGTCCACGCCGCAGCCGCCGAGGTTCCCACCGCCCGCCCAGGAGCAGGTCCGGTGGACCGGCCACCGCCGGCTTCCGCCCGCCCGGACACGGCAGTGCGAGAAGACAAGCGTCCACCGGTGGTTCCGAGCGGGGTGCCAGCCGAGGGCGCGCCCCGGCAGCTCACCGCAGAACAATGGGCGGCTGTCCTGAACCCCGGCGCGCCAGCCGAGGCAGCCGAGGCTGAGTTCGCCGATCTGTTGCTCCGCCCGGGTTTCGTCCTTGGCGATACCTCACTGGTCGCTTATTTCAACCTGCGTGACGACGAGCCTGACTGGTCGTCGTGGAAGGCCACCCTCTACGACGCCGATTCGAAGACCGAGCAGCATTCCGCCCTGCTCAGCCGGGACGATCTGACTGCGGCGAAGTGCAGCGGGCAGCGCGAGTACTGCCGGTCCTTCGGCGCCGCCGACGGCTGGACCCTGCGCCCGGAGAAGACCTACTTCCTCACCCTCACCGCCGTCTTCGACGACGGCCGGGAGGTCGTCTCCCGCGAGTCTGAGGAGGCGGCGCCGCGTACCACGATCGACCCCCCGGCGATCCCGAACCCGCAGGCGGCCGGTTGCGCCTGCGGTAACGCGTTGGGGATCACCGCGCGGCAGGCGATCCGCGGCAGTGGTGTGAACACCGCCACCGGTGCGTTCAGCCTGGTCGAGCAGGACCTGGCGATGGCGTCGTTCGGGGTGCCGTTCGCATCCACGCGCGTCTACTCCTCGGCCAATCCGGCTGCAGGCCCGCTCGGTCCCGGCTGGGCCTGGTCGTACGGAATGCGGGTCACCGATGGCCAGGACGGCGCGGTGGTGCGGGCCGAGGACGGCGCGGAGGCGCTCTACCGGCTGGTCGATGGGGTGTACCAGCGTCCGGCGGGGGTGCGCTCCAACCTGAAGCGGGTCGGCGACGGCTGGGAACTGGTCACGCCCCGGCAGATCACCTTCGGCTTCGACGCGCAGGGGCGGCTGGAGTTCATCCGTAACGCCCGGAAGATGGGTGTGCGGCTGGCGTACACCGAGACTGGCCTGACCATCACGGATGCTTCCGGCCGGGTGGCCGAGGTCCGGATGACCGCCGGGTTGGTGCGGGAC
Organism: Micromonospora sp. B11E3; assembly: GCF_039871625.1. NCBI lineage: Bacteria > Bacillati > Actinomycetota > Actinomycetes > Micromonosporales > Micromonosporaceae > Micromonospora > Micromonospora sp. B11E3. The sequence goes on from NZ_JBDPMC010000134.1 coordinate 3,729, forward strand.
ATCATCCTGCCGGACCACCGGCGGGTGCAGTACGAGTACGACGAGCAGAACCGGCTGGTCACGGTCAAGGACGCACGGCATCACATCTGGCGGTACCGCTACTCCGAGGCCGGTCTGCTCACCGAGGTGGTGGAGCCGGAGCCGGCGAAGGTCGTCGCCATCCGTAACGAGTACGACGGCTCGGGCCGGGTGATCCGGCAGCGGGACGCGCTGGACCACGTCACCACATTCGCCTGGGACACCGCCAAGCAGGAGGCGAAGACCACCGACCCCGATGGGGTGGTGATCTGGGACGGCTACCGGCGCAACGTGCTGGTCTACACCCAGCGCGGCAACGGTGACACCGACAACCACCGCTACGACGGCACGCTCAACCGCAGCCTGGTGGTCAACGGCAACCACAACCAGCACGAGGCGACCTTCGACGCGGCTGGCAACCCGATCATCCAGAAGGCGCCGCAGCCGCTGAACTTCGACGAGAAGACGAAGTACGACGAGCGGAACAACCCGATCGAGCACGTCGACGGGCTGGGCAACGTCTGGCGGGACACCTACAACGAGTTCAACGAACTGGTGAAGAGTGTCGACGCCGAGAAGCGCGAGATCACCTACGCCTATGACGACCGGGGGTTGCTAATCTCCCGCACCGACCAGCGGGGCAAGGTCACCCGGTACGAGTACCACCCGTCGGGGCACGTCAACGCCGGTCTGCCGGTGGCGGTCGTCTCCCCGGAGGACAGGCGCAGCGAGTTCCGTTACGACGATACCGGTCGGCGGATCGCCACTATCGACCCGAGGGGGACGGTCAGCGGGGCGAACCCCGAGGAGTTCACCACCCGCTACGACCTCGACGCCCAGGACCGGGTCGTCGGCGTGCACGACCCGGGCAAGCAGCACATCTGGCGTACGGTCCACGACTCGGTCGGCCGGACCACGCTGACGGTCACCCCGGAGGGGGCCGAAACCCGCTACGGGTACCTCGCCAACGGGCTGCTTCGCTCGGTGAGCGACCCACGGCGGACCATGTCCTACAGCTACACCGACGCGGGTCGGCGCTCGGCGACCCGGGTGGAGATGGACGACGAGCCGGACATCGTCACCACCTACAAGTACAACGCCAAGGGCCTGCTGACGTCGGTGACCTCACCGCGCGGCAACGTCCCGGGCGCGGACCCGGCGGACTTCACCACCACATACCGGTACGACGCCAACGACAACCTCGTCCGGATTTCCCGCCCATACCCGGACGGCAAGGTGGTCCACCGCGACGTCAAGGTGGACGAGTTGGACCGGACCACCGCGACGGTGGACGAGTTCAACAAGCCTTCCAGCTTCCAGCGGGACAACACCGGCAAGGTCACCGAGGCCAAGGACACCCTGGGCCGTACGACCCGGATGGAGTACGACCGCAACGGCCGGCAAACCGGCATCACCGACGCCGACAACAACGTCTCCCGGTTCGAATACGACGCGGCCGGGAACCGGACCAAGGCCACCACCGCCACCGGTGGGATCACGACCTGGGAGTACGACGACGACGGCATGCTGATCGCCTCGACCGAGCCGCGGGGCAACGTCGAAGGCGCCGACAAGGAGCGGTACACCACCCACTACGAGTACGACCAGGCCGGTAACCCGAGCCGGGTGATCGACCCGCTGGACCACACCACGGTCTACGACTACGACGCCAACAACCGGCTGACCGCCGTCACGGACGCCAAGGGCCGCACCACCCACTACACCTACCGTGAGGACAACCAACCGCGAACGGTGCACAACCCGGACGCGACCTGGCACCCGTCCGCCCCGCACAACGGCGCGACGGTCTACGACTACCACGCCGACGGGCTGCTGGCCTCCGTCCGCGACCCGAACCTCAACCAGGACACCTTCGACTACGACGAGGCCGGCCGGCTGACCCGCGCCACCGACCCGCTCGGCCGGCGGATGGAATTCGGCTACGACGTCGAGGGCAACCGGACCTCCAGCATCACGCTGGGCCGCAACGAGCGGCCGGACGCCGACGAGCGGGCAGCGCGAACCATCGTCGACACCTTCGACATCGTCGGCCGCCGGACGCAGCGCACGCTCGGCACCGACGGGCCGGTCTACACCTGGGGCTACGACGCCAAGGACCGGATCGCCTCCTACGGCGACCCGCAAGGGGTCCGCAAGGTCGGCTACGACGACGAGGACCAGATCACCCAGGTCACCCGGGTCGAGCCGGGACGCCCGGACGAAACGTTCAACTACGGATACGACGTACGCGGCAACATCACCACCCGCACCTACCCCGGCGGCACCCAGATCACCGCCAGGTACGACAAGGACAGCCGCGTCACCGAGGTCACCGCCACCGGTGGCACGGCCGGCGCCACACCGGCCACCTGGCAGTTCGGCTACGACGTGGCCGGCCGACGGACCACCACCACCCTGCCCACCGCCACCGGTCTGATCGAGAAACGCAAGTACGACGACGCCGGACGGCTGACCAGCATCGGCACCGAGCGGGCACCAGACACACCAGACCCCGTCCCCGCGGTCCAGGACCCGGTGTCGGCGTTCAAGCTGGACCTGGACGAGCTGGGCAACCCCACCCGCGTGGTGACCACCCGCGGCGGAGTTTCCGAGTCGGTGGCATACGCCTACGACAAGGTCGACCGGATCACCTCCGCCTGCTACGGGGCAACCTCCTGCACCGGCCCGTCGGCCGGGCGGATCGACTACACCTACGACCTGGTCGGCAACCGCCTCAGCCAGACCCGCACCGGCGCCGCAGGCAACGACACCATCACCTACGAGTACGACGACGCGGACCAGCTGACCCGGGAGATCGTGAAGTCCGGTGGCAGCACCCGCCAGGTCGACTACCGCTACGACCTCGACGGCAACCAGATCGCCGCCGGCGCGGACCGGTTCGACTACCACCTGGACCACACCCTGGCCAAGGCAACCGTCTCCGGTCGGACAACCACCTACGGCTACGACGCCACCGGACTGCGCCTGTCGGCCACCGGTTCCGGTCTCGGAGGCGGCTCCGACCAGGTGACCCAACGCTGGTCGTGGGACGTCAACGGCACCCTCCCACAGATCGCCCTGGACACCGTCACCGGTGCCGCCGGGCAGACGCTCGAGAAGCGGGGCTTCACATACGGCCCGGACGACGAGCCACTGGCACTACTTGACCCAGCCAGCGGAGCGCACCCGTACACCCACGACTGGCTGGGCGGGGTGGCGAACATGCTCACCCCCAGCGGACAGCCGGTGACCGGGTACGACTACGACCCCTTCGGCAACCCACGTAGCGGGCCGACACTCGGGAACCGTACGGAGGGGCCGGCGGCACCGGGCAGCCCGGCGGCAGCGGCGATACGTAACCCGTTGCAGTACACCGGGGCGTACCAGGACTCCAGCACCGGAAACGGCAACTACTACCTACGAGCCCGCAACTACAACCCCGGCACCGGCCGGTTCACCTCGACCGACCCGATGCCCACCGGAAGCAGCGCCGCCTCGGCGTACACGTACGCCGACAACAACCCGATGGTCTACACAGACCCCACCGGAGCCACCCCCGAGCCAGGATCGCCAGGCGCCGGCCCGGCAACGGACGGACCAAGCCCAGAAGACATCGCCAAGGCGCAGCAGCTCCAGAACAAGAGTGTGCTGGACATCGTCCTGGAAGCCGGCGGCCAACTCCTGATGGAGTTCCTCGGGATCAACGACATCATCAGCTGCCTGCAGGGCAACCTCGGAAGCTGCGTCTCGATGGTGATCGGCGCCCTGCCCTGGGGGAAGATCTTCAAAGCCAAGAAGATCGCCGAAACCATCTTCCGCGCCGGCAAAGCCGTCGTCACCTTCTTCCAGGAACTGAAATGGGCCCGAGCCATCCTCAAGGGCGCGGCCGAAGCAGCCGAGCGCGCCAAGGCGGCGGCAGCCGCAGCGGCAAAGGCAGCAGCCGAGAAAGCCGCAGCGGCCAAGGCACAGGCGGAACGAGCCGCCCGAGCGGCGGCGGCCAGGGCAGCGGCCCGAGCCAAGGCCCTCGCCTCCAAGGCCAAAGCCAAGACAAAGAAGGGCGCCGACCGGGCGGATGAGGCCGGCGATTCCTGTCGGGCCGGCCTGCCGGCAGGGGCCAGGCACAGCTTCGTCGCCGGTACCACCGTCCTTCTCGCCGACGGCACCCGCAAGGCGATCGAGAAGGTCCAGCCGGGTGACACGGTGGTCGCCACCGAGCCGGAGTCGGGCAGATCAGAGAAGCGGCAGGTCACCCACACGATCCGGACCGACCACGACCGGAAGTTCGTCGATTTGACAATCCGAACGGGGAATGGCGACGAAAAGATCACCACAACCACGAACCACCCATTCTGGTCGGTGACCCGGGGCCGCTGGATCGATGCCGGTGACCTGAAGGTCGGCGAGCTACTGCGTACGTCCTCCGGCGGCTACACGCAGCTCGGCGCCGTTCGCCACTACCAAGGCAACCAAATCACGTACGACCTCACCGTCGACGCGATCCACACGTACTATGTGGTAGCAGGGGATGCGTCAGTTCTGGTTCATAACTGTGGAACGCAGACCTCGGGACGGAACTGTACATGCAGCAACACTTCCCAGGGGCCGGGCAATGCATACAGTGTTGCGTACGAAACGCAGTTGTCGCCATCCAGTTATCCGGGTGTCAGTCGAGGTAGGCATTTTCAGGAGGCGAACGCTAATCTGCTAGCCGATATGGATGCCGACCCTGAGTTCGATAGAATGATGGAAAGTATAATTCCGGGCCTGCGGAGTCAATTGGCTGGCCCGAGGGCTGTGAGTAGGAGACCCCCGGCGGGGTGGACGTGGCATCACCATGTTGATGTGGGTAGAATGCAGCTCGTACCCTTGGGTCAGCACACCGGGGCCAATCCATTCCAGGATCTCTTCCATCCTGGAGGTGTTGGTGGATATGAGATTTGGGGATGATTGCGACATCGCTGCAAGGGGTGGTGCGCCACCTCGATGAGCTATCCGACGAGTTGTTGATATACGTGCCTGCTGACCGGGAGGTTGCCGACGGAGACACGCCCGTCCTCCTCCTCGCCGAAGAGGAGGACGAGCACGGCGACGCGCCTGACGGCTGGAGGTACCTGTTGGAGTTGTTTATCGTGCGAGACGTGCTGGAAACTTGGTCGGCTTGGCGGGGTGGTCGTATGCCGACTGTCCAGGAGGCATGTCAAGCCATCGTTCATTACGCCTTCCACGACGCGTACCTTCCTGTTGAATAGATGCAGCCAGATTTACCTGTTGATTAGGTGATGTGGCAGCACTCGTTACGACCGCCCCGCATCCAGTGGCACGGTGCGGGGTGGTCGTCTATGTCGGCTCTTCGAACTTGAGCGGGGTTTGTGGCTGAGCCGACCCGAGAGTGAAGGGCTCGCAGCCCGTCAGTGATCATCTGAGTGTCTAGTTCGGATGGTCACAAGTGATGAGCTGCGAGCATGATCAA
>NZ_JBDPMC010000135.1:0-8398 GCF_039871625.1 Micromonospora sp. B11E3
TCACCTGCGAGGTGCCCTCTCGAGCGAAACGATAGAAGCGTCAGAACTCCTATCCTTCCAGCTCAGAGGGCACTTTCTGTCTCCGGGGTCCCACCGACCCGACATTCATCGGTGGATCGAGGCTCAGGGAGGTTCGGGGTATCAATTACCTCGTAGCGGTATCGCCCGACCTCAAATGCGCGACCCTCCTCGACTCGTGACGTGTCGAGCGTCTCGGGCGAACCGTTCTCCCGGTCTCGCCGACGTTGCCGAAGACGACGATGCGGGCTCCCGGCAGGGGTGGCGGATGACCGGACGGCTGGGGAGCAGCGTGCAACGCGCGTCTTCTGCGGTGGCGCGTACACGCGGGTAGGGGCACGCGATCTGTCGCGGCGCCCCGGTGGGGCCCGAAGTGGTGGCTCGGCCGCGCAGTGCGGCGAGCCCGAGGCCTCGGGTTGTCCGTACCGATGTGGGGGTTGTGTCCTCGGTGGCCCAGCTTCGCGACGAGGGCTATCTGGGTACGGTGGGTAGTAGGGCGGTGACCGTGGTGGCACCTCGTGGGCGAGTTGGAACAGGGCCTTGACCTAAGAAGATGTGAGCGTTAACAATGCAGCAACCTGGTTTTGTTATCGCTAACATCTAGCCCCTCGGGGAGGCCTGTGACTCTGGTAGATGCGGCCCGCTGCCATCGGCACTGCCACCCACTCCACCGCGCCGGACAGGTCGAGATGAACCCGAGCGGCCCGGTGGGAATGCCACGTAGACGCGGCAGCCGGCACTCCGTGGCGACGCGCTTCGGGCAGAGGCGGAGCAGACCCACGAGGTCTGCGGCCTCCTGTTGGCCCGCCGGTCGTACGACGGTGCGGATCGTGACCCGCCTCCGTGTCGCCCGCGAGGCGGTCGCCGGTCAGCTGATCGATCCCCGGGCCGGCCGTCGACCGGGTCGGGTTCCGGGCTTAACTGTGGGCCGGCACGCCGCCAGCCCGCCGCTGGAACACCCCGGCACCCCGCGGCTGGCCCCGCTCGGCGACGACATGACCGAGACCGCTGTGTCACCGACTCGCGCGGCGGACTGTGAAAGCCCTCGCCGTGGCACTCCAACCGGCTGTCGGACACGTACATCTCAACCAATGACGAGGAGCAGGAATGGCGCGCATCAGGGTCGACGCGGACCGCGCGATCGGCACCGTGGACCGGAAGATCTTCAGCGGTTTCGTGGAACACCTCGGTCGGTGCATCTACGGCGGGCTGTACGATCCCGGGTCCCCTTTCGCCGATGAGACCGGATTCCGCCGCGACGTCGCCGCGGCCCTGAAGGAATTGAACCCGCCGGTGCTCCGGTGGCCGGGCGGAAACTTCGCCTCGAACTACCAGTGGACGGACGGGATCGGCCCGGCTGAGAAACGGCCGAAGCGGCTCGAGTTGGCGTGGTTTCTCACCGAGTCGAATCTTGTCGGTACCGACGAGTTCCTGCGGTGGTGCGAGCGAGAGGGATACGAGCCGTACCTCTGCGTCAACATGGGCTCCGGCACGTTCAGCGAAGCGCAGGCATGGGTCGAGTACTGCAACGGCACCAAGGACACGTACTGGGCCAACAAGCGCCGGGAGAACGGCCGCGAGGAACCCTACGGCGTGAAGTTGTGGGCCCTCGGCAACGAGATGTATGGCGACTACCAGGTCGGCCAGCTCACCGCCGAGGAGTACGTGCGCAGGGCACGCCAGTTCGCCAACGTGATGAAGCGTACGGACCGCTCCATCCGGCTCGTCTCCTGCGGGCAGAACGGATGGAGCGAGTGGGACCGGGTGGTCCTGGAGGGTCTCGCGGACCTCGTCGACTACCACTCGATCCACATCTACACCGGGTCGTCCGACTACTGGGTGAACGTGCTCGCCCCCCACCAGGCGGAGCGGTCGCTGCGCGCCATGCGCGCGCTGATCGACGGCGTCACCTACCGCAAGAAGCTCAGCCACGAGATCAAGGTCGCCTATGACGAGTGGAACGTGTGGTACCGGTACACGGAAGGGGTGTACGAGCCCTCCGACCAGCCACCGCTGGAGGAGCGGTACGACCACTCGGACGCGCTCGCGGTCGCCACGTACCTGAACATCTTCGTCCGGCATTGCCGGACGGTCGGCATGGCCAATCTCGCGCAGATGGTCAACGTCATCGCGCCGATCTTCACCCGTCCCGACGGGATGTTCCTCCAGACGATCTACCACCCGTTCCGGATGCTCTCCGAGCACACCCAGTCGGTCGCGCTGGACACCTTCGTCGACGGACCCACCCACGACCTCGTGGAGAGCCCGGAGAACATGCACTGGCTGTGGCCGCAGCCGGTTGCCGACATGAACCCGTTCCAGGTCCTGGACGTCGCGGCCACCCGGGACCCCGACAAGTCCACGCTCACCCTGTCGGTGGTCAACCGTTCACCGGACGAGGAGATCACCGCGGACGTCGAGTTGCGTGACGTCGTCGTCGCGGGGGCCGGGCAGGTGACGACGCTGCGGCACAGCGACCCACGAGCAACCAACGACTTCGACCGACCGGACGACGTGACCCCCGTGGAATCGGTGGCGCACGTCTCAGGCGGCTCCTTCCGGTACGCCTTCCCGCCGTGCTCGATCACGGTGTTCCGCCTACCGACCGAGCCCGCCTGACCCGGCCTTTCCCAACGACACGGCATAGAGAGGAACACCATGTCCAAGTTCAGGATCGCCGCGGTCTTCGCGACCGCGGCGCTGGCTCTCGGCGCATGTGGCGGTGGAGGTTCCGGCGACGCCTCCGCCGACGCCGGTTCCGGGCCACCGAAGCTGAAGCAGAAAAACTCCTACACCGTCGGCTTCGCGGCGCAGCAGTCCGACCACCCGTGGACCCTCGCGCTGGCCAGGTCCATCCAGGACGAGGCACAGAAGCGCGGCCACAAGATCGTCTTCACCGACGCGCAGGGTCAGACCGCCAAGCAGGTCCAGGACGTGGAGTCGCTGATCGCCCAGGGTGTCGACGCGATCCTGATCACGCCACGCGAGGAGGGACCCCTGGCACGAGCCGTCATCAAGGCGCGCGACGCGGGCATCCCGGTGTTCCTGATCGACCGGAGCGTGGACAGCAGTGTCGCGCAGGCGGGGCGGGACTACGTCACCTTCATCGGTTCGGACTTCGTCGCGGAGGGCCGCAAGGCGGGCGAGTGGATCGTCAAGGCGGCCGGCGGCAAGGGCAAGATCCTGGAGCTGTCCGGCACCACCGGCTCGAGCGCGGCCAAGGACCGCGCCGAGGGGTTCCGGGAGGCTGTCAAGGGCACCGAACTGGAGATCGTCGCGACCCAGGACGGCGACTTCGTCCGGGACAAGGGCCGCCAGAAGATGGAGGCGATGATCCAGCAGCACCCGGAGGCCACCGTGGTGTTCGCGCACAACGACGAGATGGCCCTTGGGGCGATCACCGCGCTGGAGGCAGCCGGTCGGCGGCCCGGCAAGGACGTCACGGTCGTCTCGATCGACGGGCAGAAGGAAGCACTGCAGGCGATCATCGACGGCAAGCTCGGCGCGACCGTGGAGTGCAACCCCCGCTTCGGTCCCAAGGCGTTCGACGTGCTCGAAGCCTACGGCCGGGGCGAGAAGGTCGAGACCACGATGGTGAACGACGACGCCTTCTTCGACGCGAGCAACGCCGCCACCGCGCTGCCGAACGCCTACTGACCACATTCGCGCCCGGTGACGGGCGGGACCGACCGCGCCCGCCCGTCACCGGCGACGCCACCCCGGGAGAGGCACATGACGACGGACGACATGATCCTTGACATGCAGGACATTCACAAGAGCTTCGCCGGTGTCCCAGCACTGCGGGGGGCACGGCTGCGGGTGGGCCGGGGAGAGGCGCACGCGCTCATCGGCCAGAACGGCGCTGGCAAGTCGACCCTGCTCAAGGTGCTCACGGGCGTCTACAGCCGGGATGGCGGCAGCATTCGCTTCGACGGGGCCGACGTCGGGTTCGGCTCGCCGTACGAGGCGCAGCGGGCCGGGATCAGCCCGATCTACCAGGAGATCAACCTGGTCCCGCAACGGACCGTGGCGGAGAACGTGTTCCTCGGCCGGGAACCGCGCCGACTCGGGATCGTCGACCGCCGCCGGATGGTCAGCGAGACGGAGGAGCTGCTTTCCCGGATCGGCGTGCACGTCAACGCGGCACGCCCGCTGGAGACCTTCAGCACGGCGACCCAGCAGATGGTCGCCATCGCCCGGGCGCTGTCGTTCGACAGCCGGCTCATCATCATGGACGAGCCGACGTCCTCCCTGCACGACCGCGAGGTGCGGAAGCTGTTCGAGGTCATCGGTCAGCTGACGGCGGACGGCGTGGCTGTGGTCTTCGTCAGCCACAAGCTCGACGAACTCTACGCGGTGTGCGACCGTATCACCGTCCTGCGGGACGGCCGGACCGTCGCCGAGTCCCGGCTCGCCGAGATGAGCCGGATCGACCTGGTCGCCGCGATGCTCGGCCGCGATCCGCAGGACGTGCGCGCGGCCGGGCAGACCGCGTTCCACCGGGAACAGCGCGCGGTGGGCGATCCGGTTCTCACCACGAAGGCCCTGTCGAGCTGGCCGGCACTGCGTGGGGCGACGATCGAGGTACGCGCGGGAGAGATCGTGGGGTTGGCGGGGCTCCTCGGCTCCGGGCGCAGCGAACTCGCCGAGTCGATCTTCGGAGCCCGCAAGGTGGACCACGGTCAGGTGACCGCCGGCTCCGCCGCTGCCGCCGCGCCGACCTCACCGGCAGACGCGATCAGGTCCGGGATCGCGCTGACCCCGGAAGACCGGAAGACGGAAGGCATCGTGGCGGGAATGTCGGTGCGGGAGAACATCACCCTCTCTCTCCTGCCCAGGTTGTCGAGGTTCGGGTTCATCAACCGCCGCAGGGAACGGGCGGTCGTCGCGGAGAGCGTCCGCCGGCTCGGCATCAAGACCGCCAGCGTGGACCAGCCGGTGTCCGACCTGTCCGGGGGGAACCAGCAGAAGGTGCTGCTCGCCAGATCACTCGTACTGGATCCGGACCTGCTGATCCTCGACGAACCGACGCGCGGGGTGGATGTCGGCGCGAAGGCCGAGATCCAGCGCCTGGTCTCCGACTCGGTGAACGACGGCCGTGGCGTGCTGCTGATCTCCTCCGAGATGGAGGAGATCCTCGAAGGCAGCGAGCGGGTCTACGTGCTCCGCGACGGCGAGACGGTGGCGCACCACCAGACCGAAGGCCTCACCCAGGACGCGATCATGCGGGCCATGGCGTCCGGCGAGGCGCCTGACGCGCGTCCTTCCGACCCGGGAGACGACCTGTCATGAGCTCAGTCGCCACGGAGGCACGGGCAGTCGACGCCCCACCGGCAGCCGGCCCCCAACGCCGGCACCCGGCGCGGGCGATCGGCCAGAGACACGGGGTCTGGATCGCCCTCGCCCTGCTCGTGCTCGCCAACGTCGTCCTGACCGACGACTTCCTGACCCTGTCCACCCTCCAGGTGAACCTCACGCAGATGGCGACGATCGTCATCGCCGCGATGGGGATGACCATGATCATGGCAACCGGCGGGATCGACCTCTCCGTCGGGTCACTGATGGCCGTCGCCGGTGCCGCGAGCGGGTACCTGTTGCTGTCGGACACCGCGGTGTTCCAGAGCGGCTGGTCGGGCGTCGTCCTGATCGTCGCCGTCGGCATGCTGGCGGCCGCCCTGTTCGGATCGTTCAACGGCTTCCTCGTCGCGCACCTGCGGATCCAGGCCATCGTCGCCACCCTGGTCCTGCTGATAGCCGGCAGGGGAATCGCCCGGGTCATGACGAACGGGCGGTTGTTCACGTTCGAGAACCCCGAGTTGCTCCTGCTGGGTCGGGGACAGGTCGCCGGTCTGCCGATCCAGGCCCTGATCATGGTTATCGTCGTCGTCCTCACCGTCGTGGTGGTGCGGCTCACGACGTTCGGCCGGTACGTGATCGCGACCGGCGGCAACGAACGGTCCGCACACCTCGCCGGCGTGCCCGTGCGGCGCGTGAAGTACCTCGTCTACACCGTCGGCGGGGCGCTGGCCGGGCTGGCCGGGCTGCTGAGTGTGGCCGTGAACGGAACGGTCGACGCCGCCAACCTCGGCCTGGGCATCGAGTTCCCTGTGATCGCGGCGGTCGCAATCGGCGGGACGCGGCTGACCGGCGGCAACGCCCGGGTGCTCGCAACGGTGGGTGGTGCCGCGTTGATGCAGCTGCTGGCCTACACCCTCATCCGGCACGACATCCCGAAGGAAGTAGCGAATCTCGTGCAGGCGGCGGTCATCGTCGCGGCGGTGGCGGTGCAGCGACGGAGGCGGGTCTGACCATGAAGACATCCGAAGTGCCCGGTCGGGATGCGGCCCGGCCCGGCGGGCTGGCCAGGATCACGGGATCCTTTCAGTTCGACGGACCGCGGCACGGGGCGCTCGTCGTCCTCGTCGCCGTCCTGGTGTTCGCGGCCCTCCGGTACGACCGGTTCTACAGCCCCTTCCACGTGAAGGCGTTCCTGTCGTCGACCGACGTCGTCTGCATCGGCCTCATCGCCGTCGGGATGACCTTCGTCATCTCGCTCGGGGAGATCGACCTCTCGGTGGCGGGTACCACGGTCCTGGCCAGCATCGTGGCGGCGATGCTGGCCCCGCACGGGCTGGTGGTCACCCTCGCGGGAGCGGTCGCGGTGGGCCTCGTCGTCGGGGCGGTCAACGGGGCCCTCATCGCCCTACTCGAACTACCGTCGTTCATCGTCACGTTGGCGGCCCTGCTCGCCCTGAAGGGGCTCGCCCTCATCCTGTCCGGGAACGACAAGGTCCCGGTCGACTTCGGCACGCAACTGGTCGCCTTCTACGACGGGTCGCTCGGCGAGGTCGTCCCGTACCCGTTCCTGGTGCTCCTCGCGGTGTTCCTGGTGGCCTGGGTGGCCTACTCCTTCCGCGCCTTCGGTCGTCACATCCTGGCGATCGGGGGGAACCGGTTGGCTGCCGAGTTGATGGGGTTGCGGGTGGCACGCAGCAGGTTCGCGGCCTTTCTGATCACCGGCACGCTCGCCGGGCTGGCCGGTGCGTTTCTGACCGCCAAGACGACATCCGGCAACCCGCTCGAGGCGACCGGCTGGGAACTGAATGTCATCGCGGCGGTGGTGCTCGGCGGGACACTGCTGACCGGCGGTCGGGGATCCGTGCCGGCCAGCCTCGTCGGGGTACTGCTACTGGCGTCGGTCTTCGAGGTTCTCAACTTCGAGAACGGCCAGGGTGCCCTGACGATCGACTCCAACTGGCAGAACGTGGTCAGGGGCCTGTTCCTGCTGCTGATCATGGTCGTGCAGGCGGGTATCACCATGCGCGGTGAGCGTGTGCAACGCCGACGGATCCGCGACCAGATCGCGGCGGCGAGAGCATGACCGTGACCTAAAACGGTGCGAGGACTCGGATGGCGGTACCGGCTGGCAGATGGATGGCCGGCCGCCCGTTGACAGGCGACGTCAGTCGCGTACCGCCCGTTCGGCAGCGGCCGACCAGTCCAGATCCGAGTGCCCGAAGGTCACGTTCGGCCCACCGTCGGGGTTCCGCAGGGGAACAGGTCCGGCAACTGCTGCAGCTTGAGGTGGAACGGCGGGCCTGGCAGGTCCGGCTGCCATCCCCGGTCCAGTGCGGCGCGGATGCTCTGCTCCACCAGCGCCGGCTGGACCGCTTCCGACGGGTCCTCGGTCCGGTCGTCCGGCGCGGGCGAGCGGCTCGCCACGACGAGGATCCGTCCGGGCTCCAGCACCAGTTCCACGGCGAAGGACAGCGGTGACTGAGCCGTGGGCTGGCCCTTCGCCGGCTGCCTGCGGATGTTCCAGCGGTACAAGGCGCCGTCGACGACGATGAGTCGACTGCCTTTCTTGGGAATCGCCACCGCAGCGCACCCGGGGCAGCCTGCACGGGGCGATCATGCACACGGATCACGGTGCCCAGTACACGTCTCGGGCCTTCGCTGCCGAATGCCAGGCCGCCGGAGTCCGGCAGTCGATGGGCGCGGTCGGCAGCTCCGCCGATAACGCGGCTGCGGAGTCGTTCAACGCCACCTTCAAACGCGAGACCCTGCAAGGCCGCCGCGCCTTCACCGACGAACGCGAAGCCCGACTCACCGCGTTCCGCTGGCTGCACCGCTACAACACCGTCCGACGCCACTCCCGGCTCGGACAGCAGCCACCGATCACCTACCGATTTGAGGCGAGAGGGCTGCCGTCTTCAGGCGGCAGGTGAATCGCTGCCCTGATGCTGCTCTGTCAGTTACGTGCCGTGCGTATACTAAATTCGTGGCCGAATATCAGACGAACCGTGGGGCGGCGTACAGCCTCGGATACCACGTGGTGTGGTGCCCGAAGTACCGCCGCCCCGTGCTCGTCGGCCCAGTC
>NZ_JBDPMC010000136.1:0-8367 GCF_039871625.1 Micromonospora sp. B11E3
CAAGCAGTTCCGGGCGGTCGCGACCAGGTACGACAAGCGCGACTACATGTACCGGGCCACCGTCGACATCGCCACGATGAAGATCTGGCTACGCGACCTCACCCAAGATCGACGAGACACGGCCTAGTGCCCGTTGCTCCAAAACGGTACCGAACGGATCGGACTTGGATGTGGCGGCCGCATGCGACACCGCCTTCTCCCGGGTCAAGCTCCAGCGGGTCGGCCTGCTCTCCCGGTTCAAGTGTGTTGTCGGCGTCGACACGGCGGGAGCGTCGAAACCGCACCCCCGAATCTTCCACACGGGCTGCGCGGCATTGGGATACCCACCGGCGGTAACCGCGTACGTGGGCGACAACAAGCTTGGAGACGCGGCGGCCGCCGACACAGCCGGTCTCCTTGGTGTGTGGGTCAACAGGTCCGGCGCCGGTGAAGACGGTGTGACCGACCTCCGGCAGCTTGCTGCGGTTCTGAAACTGGCGGAAGTTGCCCCCAATCCATGATCGACTTTTGTCCTTCCGCTGCCTGATCCGGCTGACCGGCACCACCACGATCGCGCAAGCCCTACGCCACAACAGCCGAGACCCTTACCGGCCACTACACCTACTCAGAAGCACCTAAAAACGGCCATATGGCAACCCTGCCGTAGCCCTGCGGGTATCAATGAGACAGCGAGGTATCACCGCATCTACTCCTGTGCTCCAGTCGCACGCCGGCCCACTCCGCCGTGCGCGGCCGGGGCTTCACCGGGCCAGCCAGCCGCCAACCACCTCCGCCTGTGATGATCCGGTTACACCCGAGGCGTTCCCGGAGGCAATGGATGACCACGCTCACCGCGGCGATCGTGGCGGGCCGGTCATGGGGTGGCAACGACGACCAGATCCAACTCCTGCTACGCGGCACTCCCCGCGCCTCGACGAGTAACCGCAGCACGGCGAACCCCTGCGGGCCGAGCCGGATGGGCCGAGCCGGCCCGTCGAGGACGTACCGATGCTCGACATCGAGTCGCAGGCCGCCGAACGCCAGCACGTCGGTGCCGTCGACCGGTTCCGGCGCGATCGGGTCCCGCATCCACCAGCCGTCCGCCCCGGTGAGAATGCGTGCGGCACCGATCTTCTTACGGATGTTGGCGATCACCACGCCGATCTGGGCAGCCGTTGGCGGCCGGTACCCGCGCGGCATGGCGGCCCAGATCGCCTCCCGGCTGAGGGGTGTTCCCCGCGCCGTGATGAGGACGGCCAGCACGGCGACCTGCTGGCCACTGAGCATGACCGCCCTCGACTCGGCGTGCAGTCGGACCATGCCGGTGGACGTCTGCAGCTCCACCCCGGCGTAGCACAGTGGGACATCCAGCACCGGTATGGACAGCTGGTGCCGACCGGTGCTGGTCCGTGGGCGCCGTCCCTGACGGCACTGCGAGATTGCCAACAGCGCAGCGCCTGCCGCCGGAGAGGCATTCCCAGTCGGGAGCCAGCCGGCCGACCAGCCGACCACGGCTTGATCAACCATCATCAAGAACCTCCCCATCTGGCTGACCGGCGGCCACTACCCCAGCCGGCCAGCCCTTTTCCCCGGCCCATGCCGCTTCCGTGGGCACGCCACAGGCGAACGTCCAGGCTGCTTCCTGACTGCCGGGAGGTCGTCGGAGGTGTGGCGTGGGCGCCGGACATCTCCGGTCAGGCCGGCGATCCGACCGGCTGGCACGCCGCTCGGACGGTGCCCGGGGTGGGGTCGGCGAAGCCCGACCCCGCCCCGGTCCCGGTCCCGGACCCGGCTCCGGGCGTCGGGATGCGCGCCCCCCTCTGCGTCGTGCCAGGCGCGCACCCCATGATCCATTTCTCGCTACTTTCCTGACCCGGCGAGGACGCCCTGCACGAAGTAGCGCTGGAAGGCGAAGAAGACCACCAGCGGCACGAGCATGGACAGGAACGCGCCGGGACCGATCGTGTCGAGGTTGGACGAGAACGACCGCATCTGCTCCCGCAGGGCATAGGTGATCGGGGCGTTGTCGGAGGTGGCGAAGACGAGCGAGACCAGCAGGTCGTTCCAGACCCAGAGGAACTGGAAGATGGCCAGCGAGGCGATGGCCGGCCAGCCGATCGGCAGCACCACACGGGCGAAGATGAGCATCTCCCGGGCACCGTCCATGCGGGCCGCCTCAAGCATGTCGCGCGGGATGTTCAGGAAGAAGTTCCGCAACAGGAAGATCGCGAACGGCAACCCGAAGGCCACGTGGAAGGCGACCACCGCCGAGATCTCGCCGTAGATGCCGAGGACCCGGAAGATCCGCGCGTCCGGCACGATCGCCACCTGGACCGGCACGACGATCAACGCAACGACCAGCACGAACAGCCAGTCCCGGCCGGGGAAGTCCAACCAGGCCAGGGCGTACGCGCCGAGTGCGCCGAGCAGCACCACGAGCAGGGTCGACGGTACGGTGATCAGTACCGTGTTCCACAGCGACTCGACGATCCGCTCGTTCTGCAGCACCTGAGCGTAGTTGTCGAGGGTCAGTTGGGCCGGTGCGGTGAAGACCGTCCACCAGCCGGTGGCGCTGTTGTCGGCGCTGCTACGCAGGCTCGCCACGGCCAGACCGAAGGTCGGCAGTAGCCAGAAGGCGCCGATCAGGACCACCAGCAGCCGCAGCAGCGCCTTGCCGAACCGCATCATGAACCGGGCCCAGGGCCCCGGTCGCGGCCGGCCGCCCCGCGCGGTACCGGCGGGCACCAGTTCCAGCACCGTGTCAGTGGTGGCGTGGCTCATCAGCTATTCCTCCTCAGGCGCCGGATGTTGAACAGCATCGCGGGGAGCACCAGGGCGAACAGCAGGACCGCGAGGGCGCTGCCGAGCCCGTAGTCCAGGCCGCCGCCGAAGGAGACCCGGTACATTTCCAGGGCGACCACGGTCGCGTCGTCCTGGGACGACTCGGGTGCGAGCACGTAGACGAGGTCGAAGATCTTCAGGACGTTGATGGTCAGGGTGACCAGCACGACGACGAGCACGGGCCGGACCAGCGGCACGGTCACGTGCCGGAAGGTCTGCCACTCGTTTGCGCCGTCCATCCGGGCCGCTTCGAGTGCTTCCCGGGGCAGGGCGGCCAGACCGGCCGACACCAGCACCATGGCGAAGCCGGCCCAGATCCAGATGTACACCCCGATGACCGCGGGAGTGATGAACGAAGGCCCGAGCCAGGTGACGCCGTTGAACGGCTCGGTGAAGTTGTCGGCGGGCAGCCGGATGACGTACGGGCCGGAGGCGAGGTCGGGGAACGCGAACCGTCCGGCGGCGTCGGTCCGGGCGGTGGCGACCACCGTGCCCCCGTCGCTCACCGCCTCGACGGTCATCTCGGGCAACCCCACCTCGCCGGCGTCGACGATCCCCGCCTGGCCGCCGCCGCCGCGGGTGAAGTCGAGCCACACCACCCCCTGCAGTCCGGGGCCGCCGGCGGGTGCCGTGGCCGGCCTGGCGTCGGTCGGGATCCGGTCCGGCGGCAGACCCACGAGGGCGAGGCGGACGGGTTCGCCCGGGTTCACCGGCCCTCTGGACTGGAAGCCACCGTCCGTCGGCACCAGATCGCCCTGCTCCCGAGCGTCGACGCCGTAGTAACGCGACGGTGACACGAAGGCGTCGTGCACCGACACGACGGCCGCGTTGAGCACACCGCGGTCGGGGTTCTCGTCGTAGACCAGCCGGAAGGTGACGCCGGCGGCCAGGAACGAGATGGCCATCGGCATGAACAGGACCGCCTTGAGCACGGCCGCCCGGCGCAGCCGCTCGGTCAACACCGCGAAGATCAGCCCAAGGGTGGTGGCCACGGCAGGCGCCACGATCACCCAGACGAGGTTGTTCAGGATGGCTCGCCGGGTGTTCGGCGAGGTGAACATCGCGACGTAGTTGTCGAAGCCGACGAACTTCGATCCGTCACCGCTGCGGAAGCTGAGCCACAGCGTGTAGACGATGGGATAGCAGACCAGTACCAGCAGCAGCACCAGGGCGGGGCCGAGGAAGAGCGCGGCCATCAGGCGGGCCTCCCGCGACCGTCGGCGGGCCGCGGTCTCGGCGGTGGTCCCTGGGCCACCGGGGGCGTCCCGGTGGCCCGGGCCACCGGCGGCGCGCAACGGGCCGCCGGGGCCGTCGGCCACGCTCGCCCGGCCGGTGGTTGTCTGGGCAGGGAACGGACGGATGCCCTGGGCCGGGTCGGGCGTGATCGTCATCAGTTGCCTCCGAAGTCCTTCTTCGCGGCGGCCTCGAGCTGCTGGGCCAATGCCTCGGGGGTGATCGGCTTGGCGAGGAAGTCCTGCAGCAGCACCCAGAGGTGGGCGCTGGTCCCACCGCCGAACGTCTGCGGCGTGAGGTCCGACAGGTCGAAGCGCAGCGATTCGGCCTTCACCACCGCTTCGGCGAGTTCCCGGGTCGTGTCGTCCGGGTACGTCGCGGTGTCAAGTCCCGAGTTCGCCGAGATGAACCCGCCCTTGGCCGCCATGATCTTCGCCGCCTCGGGCGAGGCCAGGAATGCCATCAGTGCGTTCGCCTCCGGCGTGTCCTTGAAGGCGACCGCCTGGTCGCCCGCCGTCACCACCGCCGGCTTCGAGCCGTCGACCGACGGCCAGTTGAAGAACTTCGCTGACTCGCCGACCTTCAACTCGCCCAGTTTGTTGATCTCCGAGGCGACGAAGTCGCCCTCGAACAGCATCGCCCCCTTCGGCGACTTGCCGAACACGTCGGCGATCGCCTGGGTGAAGGCGGTCTGCGTCGGACTGCCGGCCAGGAAGCGCGGCGTGCGCCAGTAGTCGGCCAGCAGGGTCAGCGTCTTGACCACGCTGGGGTCGGTCCAGGGGATCTCGTGCTTGGCCAGCTTGTCGTACATTTCCGGGCCGGCGACCCGGAGGTAGATGTTCTCGAACCAGTCGGTCAGCACCCACCCGTCGCCACCGGCGGCGACCATGGGCGTCACCCCGGAGTCGGCGAGCGCGGTGGACACGGTCTTGAGCTCGTCCCAGGTCTTCGGCGGCTGCACACCGGCGTCGGTGAAGCTGTCGACCCGGTACCAGATCACCGACTTGTTGGCCACCTTGAAGTAGACGCCGTAGAGCTGCCCGTTCACGGTGCCCAGTTCCTGCCAGGCGGAGCTGTAGTTGGCCTTGATCGCGGCGGCGGCGTCACCGGTCAGCGGCTTGATCGCGCCCCGCTTGACGAACTCGGCCACCACCCCGGGCTGCGAGATCAACGCGACGTCCGGCGGCGAACCCCCGGCGATCCGGCTGTTGAGCAGCACCGGCAGATCGTTGCCGCCGGAGGTGTACTTCACCGTCGCGCCGGTCTTCGCGGCGAAGGCATCCAGCAGCGCCTGGAAGTTCGCCTGCTCGGCACCGGACCAGGTGGCCGCCACCTCGACCGTCTTGCCGGCGAGGTTCGCGTCCGGCGAGCTGGACGCCGGGCCGGCATCGCTACCGCACCCTGCGGCGGTGGCGAGGACCGCCGTCGCCACGGCGAGCGGTACCCATCGTCGTATCATGGACACTCCTGAATCTGGTCTGCGGATCGGGACTGGACCGGGGCGGGCGACGAGCCGCCGCTCGCCCCGTGTTCGGAGTCGACCGCGGTTGAGTGGCAGCTCAGCCGCGGTCGACGGGCAGACGCCGACCCAGGTTCCGGATCGGCGGTCGGACCGCCTAATCCGTCCCTTGTGGTCGGTGCTAATCAATCACATCGCATTAACCGATCGGTGATTGCGCCGAGTCTTCAACACCACCGCGTTTCCCGGAAGTCACCTGGGTGTTACGTGACGGGACCGACGAACACCTCACAAGATCAACTTGCGAAAATCCGGCCCGACTCACCGGTAACTATTCGGCAACCCGGCTTGAGCTGGCAAAACATCGTCCACATCGACGCGCGGTCCCAAAGTCCGGTAGCACCGATCGGTGAACGAACCGTCGCGGTGTTGAGATTGGGCATCACTGCTGTATCTGCGCTGTTACCGCGACACTTCTACCTGACGAAAACGTCCCAACGGGTGAGCCGAGCGACGTCCGGAACCGTTCAACCTGTGAGGTAGGCCCGATGTGACAGGAGGACAGCGTGGAGGACCTGGCGGGGTACACGGTCGCCGTCCTGTCGGAGCGGCGTCGACACGACCTCGCCACCCTGCTGGAAGCCACCTCGGCACGGACGATCAACGTCCAGGCGGTCCGCTCGGTGGCCCAACCGGTGGCGGAGGCCGTCGCTGTCGCCACCCATAGCTGCGTGACGAGACCGGTGCACGAGGTCATCGTGTCGTCGGGCCTGGGCCTGCGGGCCTGGCTGCGCGTGGTCCGGCAGACCGGCCATCTCGACGCGCTCATCGACCGGCTGACGCACGCCCGTCTGCTGGCCCGCGACGGGCACGCCGCCGACACGCTGCGTGACCTCGGCCTGAGCCAGATATGGGCAACCACGTCCACGACCACCGAGGATCTGTTCCGCTATCTCCTCGCCCAGCCGATGATCGGCCGCCGGGTGGTGGCGCAGATCGAGTCGGAGCCACACCGGGAGTACTGCGAGGCCCTACGCCGCAACGGGGCGACCGTTGTCGAGGTCGTCACCAACCGGTTTCTCCCGCCGCTGCGGAGCGACGTCCTGCGCCGGCTGTGCGGAGTCATCATCCGTCGACAGGTTGACGCCGTCGCGCTGACCGGGGCGACCGCCACCGAGAACCTGTTGCGCCAGGCCGAGGCCGACGGCGTGCTCGGCGAGGTGCTCAACGCGCTGACCGCCGACATCGTGCCGGCCTGTCTGGGTCACCTGGCGGCGGAGCCGCTCCGGGCGTTCGGCCTCAGCGCGTACGTGTCGAACAGTCCCGCCCTGCCCGACCTGGTCAAGGTCCTGGCGGACCAGCTTCCGGGACGGTCGCTCCAGCTCGACGTGCAGGGTCACCGAATGGAGATCCGCAGCCAGGCGATGGTGATCGGCCACCAGGTGATTCCGGTCCAGCCCGGCCCGATCTCGGTGTTACGGGCGCTGGCCCGCCGTCCGGGTTGGGTGCTGTCCCCGGCGGAGATCCGGGCAGCCACACCGAGCTGGGCCGACGTCGACGACCACGCCGTCGAGATGGCGGTGTCGCGGCTGCGGCGGACCTTCGACGACACACCGCTGGACGGCGTCGACCTGATCCAGACCGTGATGAAGCGCGGCTACCGGTTGGCGGCCTGACCCAGCCACGCAAACCGGCCCGACACCTCGACCTGCGACAACTCACTCAGCGACCACGTCGGCGCCGGGCAGCGGCCCGGCCACCGGAACCGCCGACGGCTGTTCGCGCACGACGTAGAGGCCCCTCTCCACGTCCATGAGCAGGATGCCGTGTGGACCGTAGATGACCGCCGTGACGTCGTAGCGGTACTGGTGGAACGTCCGCTTCGCCTCCACGTTGCGCTCGTTGACCTCGCTCATCTCGGCCGCGTGGGCTTCGCCGCCCTCGCGACCGGCACCGAGGCCGTCGCCGTTCGAGCCGAGCTTCTTGATGCCGCCGGCGGGAGCGCCGGCCTGCACGCCGAACGAGAACTCCCAGCCGGAGGACGAGTCGCCCTTGTTGATCGGGCCCGACTCGTTCTGCTGGTACCGCCGGGTCTTCTGCTCGAAGGCCAGCGGCCGGCCATCCTTGTCGACGTAGATCTCCGCCCGCCGGGTGTCCAGGCCGAGGGTGATGCCGGCGCCCGGAACCTGGTAGCGGTGTTCGAGCAGCGGCTCGAGACGCGATCGCAGCATCATCTCGGACGCGTGGTGCGCCATCAGGCGGTCGAGATCGCTGCCCCCGTGCACGCCCGGCACTCGCCAGGCGCCGTCGGCGCTCAGGTCCAGGCCCTGACGCAGCCGCTGCGGTTGGGTGGTCGGCGCGCGCCGCTTCTCCCTCGTCCGATCCGCGGTCAGGATGGCGCGGGAGGAGGCACGGCATGTGACCTGGCAACCGGCAGCCGATGCACCCCCGGCAACCCGACCGCGGCGATGCGCTCCCGGTCCCTACGCCTGCGCATCCGCCCCACCAACCATGACATCCCCCGCGCCGCCGACGGCACGCTGCCGCAGGGCTGGCTTATCGCCGAATGGCTAGCCGACGGCGCCGAGGGGGTCAGCAGCAGCCCGACGTCGGGGTACAGTGCGCGTACGCGCTGGGCGGTCTGCAGTCCGCCGTCCGCGCCTGGCGGCAGCCGAATGTCCATGATGGCCACGTCGACTGGGGTACGGTCCAGCAACTCCAGCACCGACGATCTTGTGACCCAGAATACTGCGGCGTATCGTGATGGCGCCGTTAACCAGCTACAACGTTGTTGCATGGTAACGGCGGCGGGCTCGGCGAGGGGAATCTGGTTATGTATGGAGTGGGTATCGACC